>JBATFE010000379.1:0-3280 GCA_049664445.1 Gammaproteobacteria bacterium | reverse complement strand
GGCGTTGACAGCGCACCGCTAGCCGCACAGGGTAAATCTCATTCGCTTTCTCTTACCCTGCCACCGCTGGGCGTCTTGTATCTGAAGCCAGCTGGCTGAATAGGGTGTGTGGCCAGACCAGGTTCGTTTGATCCTCGTTCCGGGATCTCGAACAGGTCTGGCTCATTGAATCCATAATACCCAAAATACAATTTTATAATTCCATAGCAGAAAGTGTTTACGGAGGCTTTAATGCCGCCGTCTTCTATAACGGTGTATATCCGGGTTTGGCAGGCTGGCGAAGCACAATGGCAGGCCGTCAATGTCCGGTTCTGTTAAGGGTTGTAAGATGCCGGCCCCCAGCCACAGGCCTGTCAGTGTACGCAAGCCCTTGATCCTGTACCCCGTCAGAACATTCCAGGGATAATGCTATGCTGAATCCGTGGATACTGTATATTCAAAAGGGTCCTGCTTGCCCGTGGATCGCGTGGCGAGGACTTTTACGGTGTTCAGCAAAAGGAGAAAATCATGACGATTCGCAAAATGGTTGTTACGGTGCTGGTCGCGGGCCTTGCGGTGGCCGGCCTGTCTGCCTGCGAGAAAGAAGGGCCTGCCGAGAAGGCTGGCAAGGCCATCGATGAAGCCGCCTCAGACATGACGGACAGTACGAAAGAGGCGATGGAAGACATCGAAAAGAAGGTCAAGGAGTGATGAGTAAACTGTTCGCCAGGAATACCGGCAACGTGGATCGGATCATCCGGGTGATCGTGGGTGCGCTGCTGGTCGGCAATGTGTTCGTCGGCCTGCAGACCGTGGTCGGCTGGGTTGGCCTGGTGTTGATCATCACCGGCCTGCTCGGTACTTGCCCGGTCTATTCCCTGCTGGGGATTAACACCAGGACCCTGGGGGAGAAGGTTGGCCTGAAGTAGCGCGCAGCCTCGAAGGAATAGCCCCGCAGGGCCTGCCGGTTCGGTAGTCCCGGATCTCGGCGGACCGGCAAGCTCACTGGTTTACACTGCGGCTTTTACCTGCAAAGGGAGGAGAAAAATGGAACTACAGGCATTGATCATATTCCTGGCAATCGGCGCCGTGGCCGGCTGGCTGGCCGGAACCCTGATGAAAGGGGGCGGTTTCGGCCTGCTCGGCAACATCATCGTCGGCGTTATCGGTGCCGTCGTGGGCGGCTTTGTATTCGGCCTGCTGGGCATCTCGGCGGGCGGGCTGGTCGGCTCCATCATTACCGCGACAGTCGGGGCGGTGCTGCTGCTGTTCCTTATCGGACTGGTCAAGAAGACATAAGCACTTCCGTACAAGGACATGTTGCCGGCGGGTTTATACGGGCTCCTGCTCGTGGCAAACCCGCCGGAAAAACAAGCCGGGGACAGCAGGAGTCGACACTAGTCGAACCTTTACTACGGCTTGTATAAACATGGCTTAACGTCTCGAAAGGGCCCCAAAGCGGAAGTACAACGTTACAACCGCTATTTCTGGAAAATACTGGAAGTTGCCGTTCCCGGGCCGGGCTCTGGACGGGGACCTTGACCCAGTTACGACATTAAGCTTTCCGGCTCCAATTCGGACATTGACCACCGTGCGACCGACCGGACGTATGTTTCTGCTCGCATATCACGGGGTGCCGATTGTCTGGGAGTGCAATTACATAGAAAATCCCTAGCGCATAGATTACCCAGTAAATCGAGTGTTATAACGAGGTCTGGCTATAAATGTATAACGAGACAAGGGGTTTCGTTAATTCAACTGTTAGGTGCTCGTGAAACAGCAAGCATATTTTCAACGATGCATGGTTACACGAACCGCATATTAGCTATTTACAAACTCAGCACAACAGGAGACCAACGATGAAAGCCGTTGCTTATAGAACCCCTGGTCCCATTGACCGCGAGGATGCCTTGCAGGACATCACCCTCGAGACACCCAAAGCCGCAGGCCGTGATCTTCTCGTCAAGATCACCGCCGTGTCGGTAAACCCCGTGGACACAAAACTGCGCATGGGCAAGCCGCCCGAGGGCAGTGAATGGCGGGTCCTGGGATTTGACGGCGCCGGCGTTGTCGAGGCGGTCGGGTCTGAGGTGCAGAATTTCAAACCGGGCGATGCGGTTTTTTATGCCGGTTCCATCGCCCGACCCGGCACCAACAGCGAATATCACCTTGTCGATGAGCGCATTGTTGGCCGTAAACCCGCCAGCCTGAGTGACGCGGAGGCGGCAGCGCTTCCACTCACGGCAATCACCGCCTGGGAAATGCTGTTTGATCGGCTCGATGTCAAACGACCGACCCCGCAGGGAGGGAATACCATTCTGGTCATCGGTGGCGCAGGCGGCGTTGGTTCGATCACCATCCAGCTTCTGCGGGCCATGACCGATCTGACGGTGATCGCCACCGCCTCGCGTCCTGAAACACAGGATTGGGTGCGCGAATGCGGGGCCCATCACGTGATCGACCACCGCCAGCCTTTGGCACCCCAGGTCGAGGCGCTGGGTCTCGGTGCTCCCGGTTTTGTGTTCTCAACCACACAGACCGGTCAGCATTTGGCCGATATCGTCGACCTGATTGCGCCGCAAGGCCGTTTTGGCCTGATCGATGACCCGGGGGAACTCAACGCCATGCCATTTAAACTCAAAGCCGTGTCACTTCATTGGGAATTGATGTTCACTCGTTCGCTTTTTGAAACACCGGATATGGCGGAGCAGGGCAAGCTTTTGAACGAAGTGGCCGCGCTGGTCGATGCGGGGCGTATCCGTTCGACCGTGACCGAACTCGCGGGAAAGATCGATGCCGCGACACTGCGCGCGGTGCATGCACGGATCGAAAGCGGCTCTGCGCGTGGCAAGATTGTGCTTGAAGGGTTCTGATTAAGTGCCTGGCAGGGACGAATCACCCTATTGGAGTCCGACATGCAGGAAAACCTGGAAGCAAACAAGAAGAATGCCATTGCCTTCTACCGCACTGCATATTTGGGTGACCCCGCCAAGGCTGTCGAAATATACGTCGGTGCTGAATATATTCAAAACAATCCGCTAGTAGGGGACGGAAAGCAGGCGTTCATTGATTATTTCACTGAAATGGCGGCGCAATACCCCGGCAAAGAGATTAAGTTAGTGCGTGCGGTTGCCGAGGGAACCTGGTTGCCTTACACACTCATCAGGCTTGGCCAGGCAATGAAGAATACGTAACGATGGACTTCTTCCGATTTGATACGGACGGAAAGATC
Organism: Gammaproteobacteria bacterium; assembly: GCA_049664445.1. GTDB lineage: Bacteria > Pseudomonadota > Gammaproteobacteria > UBA9214 > UBA9214 > UBA9214. The sequence goes on along the minus strand of JBATFE010000379.1, from coordinate 69 downwards.
ATTGAGCATTGGGACGCCATACAAGAAGTGCCAAATGAGACAAAGAACGGCAATCCAATGTATTGAATT
>JBATFE010000378.1:0-2268 GCA_049664445.1 Gammaproteobacteria bacterium | reverse complement strand
AGGACATCGAAGCAGCGACCGTCTGCGCTTTGCTTCTGTCCCTGCCACTGCGCAGTACCTGCCTGCAGCGCCACGCTTTCAACCGGGGTCCAGCAACCACGCGCGAGCACCGCATCGAGACTGGCATCGGCAGCATTCGTGATAATCAGGCCGTTGCCGGGCACGGTCCGTACCAGGTGATGGAACTGGGTCTGGATAGCGGCAAGATCCGGAAAAATATCCGCATGATCGAACTCGAGATTATTCAGTACCAGTGTGCGCGGGTGATAGTGAACGAACTTGGAGCGTTTGTCGAAAAACGCGGTGTCGTATTCATCTGCCTCGACCACGAAAAACGGACCGCTTCCCAGTCGCGCGGAAATGCCGAAATTCCCGGGTACACCGCCGATCAGGAACCCCGGCGACAGGCCGGCATATTCCAGTATCCAGGCAAGGATGCTGGCCGTCGAGGTCTTGCCGTGGGTGCCGGCCACCGCCAGCACCCAGCGATTGTGCAACACCTGTTCGGCCAGCCACTGCGGCCCGGAGGTATAGGCAAGCCCTTCATTGAGGGTGTATTCAACGGCTGCGTTGCCTCGTGACAGGGCATTGCCGATCACCACGCAATCCGGCGCCGGATCAAGGTGGGCCGGCTCATAGCCCTGATTCAGGTTAATACCCTGCTCCGACAGCTGGGTACTCATCGGTGGATAGACATTGGCATCGGAGCCACTGACCTGCACGCCGTGCTCGCGTGCAAGCAACGCGATCCCGCCCATAAACGTTCCGCAGATCCCGAGGATATGAATATGCATTCAAACAACCTGTGCCGAAAACAACGTGACAATGACCTGCATGTTAAGCAGTGCATACAACAGCGAAATACCGAAACCGATCGCAAATGAACTCGACAGGGCATGCCGGATAATGTGGGCCATGATGAAGAGATTCCATAATAACAGCAGTAGCCACAGCGACTGCAGCGGTGCCGGGACCGGGTCGGACGCCGCATCAGGTGCAATCGTCAGCAGCAGTGGCAGGGCAATCAATCCCATCAGGCTGCCGGTACCCGCCAGCGCCGACAGCGTTTGATTGAGGCGCGCCGTCTTTTTTTGCAGATACAGCAAAGACCAGGCAAACACGGCCAGCAGGCCGAGATCCACTGCGGTAAGCAACACGGCCATGCTGAAGGTATAACTCTGCAATGACACCAGTACCGAGACCAGCCCATAGCAACACAGGGAGACCCCGAGCAGGAAACCGGAAGCCGGCAGGTCCTGTGGCGCCCGGCGAAACAGGCAGATGTCGAACCAGACCCGGATGAGTTGCAACATCGACAGGAATTGCTGTTAAAACTAGCGTTTCTTGCGTACTGTTTTCTTTTTGGCTGCCTGCTTTTTCTTTACAACCACTTTTTTCCCTGGTGCTGCCTTTTTTACTACAGCCTTTTTTACCGCAACCTTTTTTTTCTTCGGGGCCAGCTTCTTCTTCGCGGTGACCTTCTTCGCTGCAGGTTTCTGTGTCAGCGCCTTCTTTCTGGTCACTTTCTTCTGCACGGCCTTTTTCGCGACGGGCTTCTTCGCGGCCACCTTTTTCACCACGGCCTTTTTCTTTGCGGCAGCCTGCTTTGTCACGACCTGCTTTTTGGTCTCTTTCTTCTTCACGCTGCTGGTCGCTGCCACCTTTTTCGTAACCGCTTTTTTCTTCGCTGCAGGTTTCCGCTTTGCCTTCGGACCGCTCTTTTGCCTGGCAGCGGCCTCTTTCCTGGCCTTGACAGCACGGTGCTTGGCAAATGCCGCTCGTATGGTATCGGTGCGCGATTCGCTCTTGGTGCTGGGCTTCATGTCATCCACGATCTTTGATACGGCGCGGAAAATATCGGAGATCTCGCCAACCCCCTGGACCGTACGCAGTTTTTCCTGCTGCTGGTAGTATTCGATGACCGGGTGGGTATGCGTCTCGAACACCCGCAAGCGGTTACCGATGGTTTCCTCGTTATCATCTGCACGGTGCCGCAAGCGGCCACCACAGGCGTCGCAGCGCCCTTCGATATGCGGCGGGGCATAAAAGACGTTATACATCTGCCCGCAGGACAGGCAGGTACGGCGGCCGACCAGGCGCTGGATCAGCGCATCGACGTCAACAGCAATCAGCAAGGCCAAGTTCAGCGGGCGACCCAGCGCGGTCAGCAGCTGATCGAGCGCCTCGGCCTGTTGCAGATTCCGTGGAAATCCGTCGAGAATGAAGCCCTTGCGTGCATCTGGCCGGGTCACTCGCTCCTGTATGATA
>JBATFE010000377.1:0-6368 GCA_049664445.1 Gammaproteobacteria bacterium | reverse complement strand
AAAAATCCGCCATGGCGCTGTCGGCATCGATGCCATCGGTCTTGTTGATCACCAGCAGCAGCGATTTGCCGGTACGCCGCAGCGCCGTGGCAATGGCCTCGTCACCGGGGTTCAGACCATCCCTCGCATCGACCAGGAAGAACAGCAGATCCGCTTCCTCGATCGCCTGCCAGGCCTGTTGCGCCATCAAGCCATCGAGGTCATCGGACTCACCGCTCAGACCGCCGGTATCGATAACAATAAACGGCCGCTCGCCCACCCGGCCATCACCGTACTTGCGATCACGCGTCAGTCCCGGCACATCAGCAACCAGCGCATCGCGCGTCCGGGTCATGCGGTTAAACAAGGTTGACTTGCCAACATTTGGACGGCCAACGAGGGCGATTACCGGTAACATGGGGCTTTGAAAAATACGCAGGACAAGAGGGCGGACAGGGCCATCGGGCAAGCGGCCCGACAACCTTGTCTATTACACGCCGGGCAGGGCAAACGCCGCCAGCTTGCCTGAGTTACCGTATACATAGAGGATATCGCCACTCGCCAACGGTCTCTCCCGGACACCTTTAGCGTCAACCCTTGCACGCGCCGCGATGTGTCCGTCATAGCGGGACAGCAGGTGGACATAGCCCTCGAGATCACCAACCGCGACATAGTCCCCGACAGGTTCCGGCGCAGTAAGCTTCCTGTTGAGTAACTCATCGAGGCGCCACTCGGACGCACCGGTCGAGCGTGACAGTGCCCAGACATTACTTTCATCATCGGTCACATACACCTGCGAGAAGTCCACGCCGAGCCCCACATGTGAGGACATATCCCGCTGCCAGCCCTGGTTACCCGACTGTGCCTCGATCACGGCAATGCGGCCCTGGTAGGTTGTCACGTAGACGACGCCGCCTACTATCACCGGGTCGCCGTCGATATCCACCAGGCGGTCAATCTCGGAACGCCCCTTTGGAATAGCGATACTGACCTCCCAGACAGGAAAGCCCTTTTCCGCACTCAGGCCAACCAGCTTGCCATTGGCAAACCCGGCAACCACCAGGCCGCCCTCGACCGCCGGTGTGCTGGTACCGCGCAAGGTCAGTACCGGTACCGAGCGGTCGTGTATCCACAGCTGTTCACCGCTGTCGAGGGACAGCGCGGTGACATTGCCATCAGCCGTTTGCACGATCACCTTGTCAATATCCACCTGCGGAACAGATAACACCTCACTGCTCACTGCAGCTTTCCATAACAGGGAGCCATCTTCTGCACTCAACGCCAGCACCTCGGCGTCACTGGTACCCACCAGTACCACGTCACTGCCCGCCCCCGGCCCGCCGGAAATCGCGGCCCCTGTTTTTACTTCCCAGTTTTTCTTGCCGGTTTTGGCATCCAGCGCCACCACACGCCCCTTGCGGTCGGCAACGAACAGCTGCCCGTCGTAGACGAACGGCAGCAGGTTGACGAACTGCTTGTCATGGCCAACACCGACACGGGTACTCCAGAGTTCCTTCAAGGGGACCGGATCGGCAATATCAATCAATGGCGCAGGGGGTTCGGCATTATCCGAACCACCGGTAATACTGTTGGTCCAGCTGGACACGGTAGAGCAGGCACTCAACATCAGCGCCAGACTCATGGCTGTAATGGTTTGTTTCACTCGGATTCCTCAACGGTGGCAAGCGCTGCCACGACCGTACTGTCATATTTGAGTTGCAGCAGATGGCGTCCCGGTGCATCACTGGCGGTTGCCGCCAGCGCCTCCTGGTAGGCCCTGTTGGCCTCGGCCTGGTCACCGCGGGCGAAGGCAATGTCGCCCCTGACCTCGGCATACAATGGATCGAAAGGGGTGCCCGGCGCAGCCTGCTCCAGCAGGGCAAGTGCGCCGTCGAGGTCATCCATGGCCATCATGACATGTGCCATTCGCAGGCGGGCCGTTTCCCGCATGATGTCAGAGTCACTGTTGTCGAGCACCCATTGCAGGTGCGACCGGGCAGCGGCCAGTTCACCCGACTCGATATTTATTCTTGCCAGCGCCAGCGCCGCGAGTGTCGCATAGGGTGTGCCGTTATAGTCTGAAATCAGCATGCCGGCCCTCTCGGTGACGACCTGGTTATCCCCCCCCTCCATGGCTGTCATCAGCGTGGTATAGAGATTCGATGCCGTCTCGGCGTTGCGTTGCTGGTAAGCGAACCACGCCTTGCCACCGAACAGCACGGCCAGGCCCAGGACCACACCGGTAATTATCGAACCGCCATTCTCGCCCCACCATTTTTTGACTTCAGCGAGTTTTTCTTCATCTGTTAAGTTAGCGTCCATCGTGACTCCCGTTAATTCACATTAATGATTTCATTTATACGCGCAGCCACATGCTGCTGCGATAATGTTTCCTGCCCGGTCTCGTGGCGTAATGATTTCAGGATCACGTTGCCGGCGGCAACCTCGTCATCCCCCATCACCAGCGCAATGTCTGCACCACTCCTGTCAGCCCGCTTGAACTGGCTCTTGAAACTGCCATTGCCGCAGTTGGTTTGCAGCCGCAATCGGGGCAATGTACTGCGCAACTGTTCCGCAAAGACCATACCGTGGAGTACCGCCTGTTCCCCGTTCAGCACCAGGTACACATGCGGGTTATTCACCGGAATATTCGCCTTGCCTGCTTCCAGCAGCGCCAGCAATCGCTCCAGCCCGATCGCAAAACCAATGGCCGGCACGGGTTTTCCACCCAGGTATTCGACCAGTCCGTCATAGCGGCCACCGGCACATATTGTACCCTGCGCACCAAGCTGGTCGGTGACCCACTCGAACACGGTTTTCGAATAATAATCAAGACCCCGCACCAGGCGCGGATTGATTTCGTAGGCAACACCGACAGCATCCAGCAGCGCACATAATCGTGTAAAGTGCAGCCGGGACTCGTCGTCGAGATAGTCGGGTAATCGCGGTGCCGCCTCGATCAGTGCCTGCATATCCGGGTTCTTGCTGTCGAGTATGCGCAACGGGTTGCCTTGCAGTCGCCGCAGACTGTCCTCATCCAGAGCGGACTCATGTGCGCGCAGATAAGTCACCAGTGCAGCGCGATAATCCGTGCGCGCCGCCAGCGTCCCCAGTGAATTGATTTGCAACACGGCATCCCTGAGTCCCAGCCGTTCCCACATGCGCGCCGACATGAAAATCATTTCGGCATCGATATCCGGGCCGTCCATGCCGAAGGCCTCGATGCCGATCTGGTGGAACTGGCGGTAGCGGCCTTTCTGCGGACGCTCGTGCCGGAACATGGGGCCGGCATACCACAGGCGCTGCACCTGGTTATGCAGCAGACCGTGCTGCATGCAGGCCCGCACGCAACTCGCGGTGCCCTCCGGCCGCAGTGTCAGGCTGTCACCATTGCGGTCGTCGAAGGTATACATTTCCTTTTCAACGATATCCGTCACTTCACCGATCGAGCGCTTGAACAGCTCGGTATTTTCCAGCAGCGGCAGACGAATTTCCCGGTAGCCATAGGCATGCACCACCTCGCGCAGTGTATCCTCAAGATACTGCCAGCTGGACGACTCCCCGGGGAGTATGTCGTTCATGCCTCGAACGGCCTGTATGGTCTTGGCCATGGTTTACACGTGTTACTGTTGAGTGTGTTAGCAGGAATTCATGTGGACAGAAGGCATATACATGCCCTTCCACACGGCCATCGAAATCATTGTGTTGCTTGCGGCTCTGCCGGTGGCAACGCCAGTCGTCCCGGTACGGGTTGCTGTGTATCCTGTCCCCGGGATGCGATCAGTCTTTCAGCAAACGGGTACGCCAGCCAGATCAGGATTACTGCCAGCAATACCAGGATAATGTTGCGCAACAGGCGCGCCGAGGGCAGCTGAAAAAAAGGCGTACTGCCCTTTAGTGACACCACTGTCAGCGGTGGCGGGTCACCGGTTTGTTCCGTATAGTCCCTGACGATCTCGTCTTCCGGCAGACCCACCATGCGTGCATAGTTGCGCAGGTAACCCTTGACAAATATAGCAGCGGGCAACGCCGCCTTGTCGTCATTTTCGAGCGCCTTGATGGTGCTGACATCAAGATGCAGCTCATTGGCAATCACGCGCATGTCCAGCTCGCATGCCTTGCGGGCCGCAGCCAGCCGCGCGCCGATCGACAAACGATCAGTGCCGGCAGTCGTCTTCGTGCCATCAGTATCTTGACCGGCGCTCATTCTCCCACTCCAGCAATAATGCTGTCTCGTCACTATCGGGGTAATTATTCTAGAGAATAATCGCGTATTCACCCCAGGCCTGGTGATCGTTCAAGGCAAACTCGGTACGTACTGCCAGCCACAGACTCTGCGGGTTGAGAATGGTTGTCTGCTGCAATCGCTGCAGGTAGCCGCGCGCACCCAGGTAATTGCCTTCGTCGTACCTGATAATCGCCATCTGCTGCAGCGCCGGTGCAAACCCGGGGTTTTTCTGCAATGCCATGCGGTAATACTCACTGGCCGCCTCCAGGTCCGGTATCCGTGCGGCGCACATCCCGGCATTGGTAAGCGGAACTTCCGGCGTGGCATAGAACGAATTGTCCGCCGCCTTCAGAAATTCTTCCGTGGCTTCCTTGTGGCGGTTCTGAAAGCACAGAAACTGTCCATAGTTGTTGTGCGCCCGGGCACTGTCCGGCTTCAGTTTCAGGGATCTTTTATAGTGCTTTTCGGCGAGGCTGTTTTCACCAACCTTTTCATACAGCACGGCGATCGCATCGTGCGCAGGTGCATAGTCGGGTTCCAGTTCCAGCGCCTTTTCGAGCTTTACCCTGGACTGCTCGTAGTTGCCTTCACGCAGGTGCTCCACGCCCAGCTGGGTATTGGCATTGGCCGCAGCTGAGGCATTCTTCTGTTCAGTCTTTTGTTCAGGCGAACTGGCACAGGCCGCCAGTAGCTGGGCGGCGATTACACAGACAAGGAGTTTTCCCGCTTTCATAAACTGGCTACCCGGGTATTTTTCTGCGACCGCTCGCGTCGTCGGGTACGGTCCTGGAACTGTCCCGCCAGCTGACCGCAAGCGGCATCGATATCATCGCCACGGGTACGGCGTGTAATGGTCACAATCCCTGCCTTGTTCAGGATTTCGAAGAAAGCGTGGGTACGGTTACCGGAACTGCGCTGATAGCGTGTTTCGGGAAACGGATTAAAGGGGATCAGGTTAACCTTGGCCGGCACCCCTTCAAGACAGCGCGCCAGCTGGCGTGCATGCGCGTCGCTGTCGTTCACACCGGCAAGCAGCACGTATTCGAAGGTGACCCGGCGCCGGCCCTCGCCCACATAATCCTTGCAGGCGTCGAGCAGATCCCGAATCGGGTATTTTTTGTTCAGCGGCACCAGCTGGTCGCGCAGCAGGTCATCGGGCGCGTGCAATGACACCGCGAGGCTGACATCACAGTCTTCCCGCAGTTGCCTGAGCGCCGGTATGATGCCCGCGGTACTGAGGGTAATACGGCGTTTCGACAGGCCATAGCCGTAGTCATCCAGCATGATGCCCATGGCACGCACCACGTTGTCATAGTTCAGCAAGGGTTCACCCATGCCCATCATGACGACATTGGAAATCACCCGCTCACCATCGCTTGTCTGGCCGAGGTCGCGCGCCGCAATCCACAACTGTGCGATGATTTCGCCACTGCTGAGGTTGCGATTGAAGCCCTGCTGTGCCGTCGAGCAAAAACTGCAATTCAGCATGCAGCCCACCTGTGATGACACACACAGGGTGCCACGCCCGGCCTCCGGTATAAACACCGTCTCGATACAGTTGCCATCCGCCATTTGCAACAGCCACTTGCGTGACCCATCATCAGAGAGATGGTCAGAGACAACCCCGGGCAGGCAGATTTTGGCGCAGTCCTGCAAATCGGTACGCAAGCCCTTGCTGATGTTGGTCATCGCCTCAAAGTCGGTCTCACCCTGTCCATAGATCCACTTCATCACCTGCGTGGCGCGAAAACCCTTCTCCCCGCGCGCAGTGAAAAAATCCGTCAGCCCGGCACGGTCAAGATCCAGTAAGTTGGTTTTCATGGTAGCGGTCATGGCGGGCTGGGCAGGATTGCCTTAGCGCGTGCGCGGGCACAGTTCCTCGTCAGAGAAAAAATACTTGACCTCCACGGCCGCCGTTTCCGGCGCATCGGAACCGTGCACGGCATTTTCGTCCACGGTCCTGGCGAAATCCGCGCGGATAGTGCCGGGCGCCGCCTCTGCCGGGTTGGTCGCGCCCATCAGTTCGCGGTTCTTGCTGATGGCATCCTCGCCCTCGAGCACCTGTACCACCACCGGGCCCGAGATCATGAACTGCACCAGGTCATTGTAAAAAGGACGTTCGGCGTGCACGGCGTAGAACCCTTCTGCCTGTTCCTTGCTG
>JBATFE010000376.1:0-8669 GCA_049664445.1 Gammaproteobacteria bacterium | reverse complement strand
CCCTGGTACTTGCCACCACGGTCCTTGTAGGACGTCTCGCAGACTTCATCGGACTCCAGGAACAGTACCTGCGCGACGCCTTCGTTGGCGTAGATCTTGGCGGGCAGCGGCGTGGTGTTGGAAAACTCCAGCGTCACGTGCCCTTCCCATTCCGGTTCAAACGGCGTGACATTGACGATGATGCCGCAGCGGGCATAGGTGGATTTTCCCAGGCAGATGGTGAGCACGTTGCGCGGAATACGGAAGTATTCGACGGTACGCGCCAGCGCGAACGAGTTTGGCGGAATGATGCAGACATCCGATTTCACATCGACAAAACTGTTGGCATCGAAATTCTTCGGATCGACAATGGCCGAATTGATATTCGTGAATATCTTGAACTCGTCGGAACAACGAATATCGTAACCGTAGCTCGAGGTACCGTAGGAGACGATGCGGCCGTTGCCGTTTTCGCGTACCTGGCCCGACTCAAACGGCTCGATCATGCCGTGCTCGAGAGCCATGCGGCGTATCCACTTGTCCGCTTTAATCGACATAAATGCGTTTCCTGGTCACGGCTGGCGAATCTACCGAGCGTCGCTCAGTCGTTCTGGATGACGATCTGCGGGAAACGCGCGGCATAGTCCTTGGTCTTCAATGACAGCTTGGCAGCGGTACGCCGGGCGATTTCACGGTAGATCTGCGAGATACGCGAATCGGGGTCCGCCACCACCGTGGGTTTACCGGAGTCGGTTTCCTCGCGGATACGCTTGTCCAGCGGCAGTGCGCCCAGGAAGTCGACATTGTTCTGTTCCGACATGCGTTCACCGCCACCCTGGCCAAAGATGTATTCTTCATGACCGCATTCGCTGCAGATATGGATGCTCATGTTCTCGATCACACCCAGTACCGGCACCTCCACCTTCTCGAACATCTTCAGCCCCTTGCGTGCATCCAGCAAGGCAATGTCCTGTGGCGTGGTGATGATCACGGCGCCACTGACCGGCACCTGCTGGGCCAGGGTCAGCTGGATGTCACCGGTACCCGGTGGCAGGTCGATTATCAGGTAGTCGAGGTCCTTCCAGTTGGTGTCATTGAGCAACTGCTGCAGTGCCTGGGTGACCATCGGGCCACGCCAGATCATCGGTGTTTCCTCATCCACGAGGAAGCCAATGGACATGGCCTGCAGGTGGTAGCTGTTCATGGGTTCCAGCGTCTTGCCGTCGATGGATTCCGGCTTGCCGCTGACACCGAGCATGCGTGGCTGACTCGGCCCGTAGATATCCGCATCCAGGATGCCGACATTCGCGCCCTCGGCCGACAGCGCCAGTGCCAGGTTCACGGCGGTGGTGGATTTACCCACACCGCCCTTGCCGGAGGCCACGGCGATAATATTCTTGATGGCCTCGATATGCTTGACACCTTTCTGTGCAGAGTGCGCGGCTATCCTGGTGGATACATTGACAGTCGCAGAGTTGATACCGTCAATAGACTCGAGCAGCGCCTTCAGCTTGCTGGCCAGTTCCGCGTGATAGCCTTTCGCCGGAAAGCCCAGTACCACGGAAACTTCCGCCTTGTCGCCGTCGACCTTGATGTCCTTGACGCTCTTGGTGGATACCAGGTCGCGTTCCAGGTAGGGGTCTATATAGGTTGCCAGCTGCTCTTCTATCTGCGCTTGGGTTACATCGGCCATTGCTACACTCCTTGGGAAATCACACGCCGGCCTGACGGCCGCTAAAATTGACCGCGAATTGTACACGAAGTTGCTGGCACCGTCCCGGCATCAGGCAAACACCGGCACATCCGTATTTCCGCACCCGCGACAGGTCTATGGCATAATTGGCGCCCGAATATTCATACATGTTTCAGGGTTTTATTTCCGTTACCCGCCAATGAGCAAAGAAAACCGCACAATCCTGGTCACCAGCGCCCTGCCGTACGCCAACGGTCCTATCCACATTGGCCATCTGGTGGAATACATCCAGACGGACATCTGGGTGCGTTTTCAGAAATTACGCGGACACGACTGCCGCTATGTGTGTGCGGATGATGCGCACGGCACACCCATCATGCTGCGTGCCCGCCAGCAGGGTATTACCCCGGAGGCACTGATTGCCGACTCGTCGCGGGAACACCAGGCGGACTTTGCCGATTTCAAGGTCGACTTTGATAATTATCATTCCACCCACTCGGACGAAAATCGTGCATTTTCCGAGCTGATATTTGAACGTAACCAGGCCGCCGGCCATATTGCCACGCGCACCATCACGCAGGCCTATGACGCACAGGAAAACATGTTCCTGCCGGACCGCTTCATCAAGGGTGAATGCCCGAAGTGCGGTGCAGCCGAGCAGTACGGTGATAATTGCGAGGTCTGCGGATCCACCTACTCGCCCATCGAGCTGAAGAACGCGGTATCCGCCATCTCCGGCACCACGCCCGTGGAGAAGGAAACCGAACACCTGTTCTTCAAGCTGACCGACTTCGAGGACATGCTCAAGCAGTGGATCAAGGCGGGGCACCTGCAAGCGGAAGTCGCCAACAAGGTGGAAGAATGGTTCAATGACGGCCTGCAGGAATGGGGCATTTCCCGGGATGCGCCCTACTTCGGCTTCGAGATACCCGGTCATCCGGGCAAGTTTTTCTATGTCTGGATGGATGCCCCCATCGGCTACATGGCCAGTTTCAAGAACCTCTGCGAGCGAACTGCAAATCTGGACTTCGAACACTACTGGAAGCGTGGTTCGAGCGCCGAGCTGTACCATTTTATTGGCAAGGACATTATCAACTTTCACGCCCTGTTCTGGCCGGCGATGCTCAGCGGTGCGGATTTCCGCACGCCCACGGCCATCTTCGCGCACGGCTTTCTCACCGTCGATGGGCAGAAGATGTCCAAGTCACGCGGCACCTTCATCAAGGCACGCACCTACCTGGCGCATCTGAACCCCGAATACCTGCGCTACTACTTTGCGGCCAAGCTTGGCAGCGGCGTCGACGACATCGACCTGAATCTTGAAGACTTCGTGGCACGGGTTAACAGCGACCTGGTCGGCAAGGTGGTCAACATTGCCAGCCGCTGCGCCGGCTTTATCAACAAGCGCTTCGAGGGTCGCCTCGCCGAGGACTGCAGCGAACCCGGTCTGTACCAGGACTTCGTCAGCGAAGGTACAGCGATCGCCGCGGATTACGAGAACCGCGAGTTCGGTCACGCGATACGCAAGATCATGGCGCTGGCCGACAGGGCCAACCAGTACATCGATGCCAACAAGCCCTGGGTGCTGGCAAAACAGCAGGGCGAGGAGCAAACGGTGCAGGCCGTCTGCAGTGTCGGGCTGAACTTATTCAGGGTACTGATGACTTACCTGCAACCGGTACTGCCTGCCATGGCCGCCGAGGTGGAAACCTTTCTGAATATTCCGGCGATGACGTGGTGCGCCATCGAGACACCCCTGTGCGGTCACAGCATCAACACATTCAAGCCACTGATGACGCGTGTTGAAGAGGAGAAAATAGACGCCATGCTGGAAGATTCAAAAGAAAGCCTCGGCGGCGATGCGGCGGCCGCAGGAACGGCGGCGACTGCACCCCGGGTCGAGCCGATTGCAGAGACCATCAGCTTCGAGGACTTTGCGAAACTGGACCTGCGCATCGCACGCATTACCCGCGCGGCGCATGTCGAGGGCGCCGACAAATTGCTGCAGCTGACGCTTGATATCGGCGGCGAGACCCGCACTGTCTTTGCGGGCATCAAGTCCGCCTATACGCCCGAGTCACTGCAGGGTAAATTAACCGTCATGGTCGCCAACCTCGCGCCGCGCAAGATGCGCTTTGGTGTTTCCGAGGGCATGGTACTGGCGGCCGGCCCGGGTGGCAGCGAGCTGTTTGTACTGCATCCCGATGACGGCGCACAGCCTGGAATGCGGGTTAAATAATGATCACATGCCTTTGATTATTAGTTGGAATTAAAATTGAGCCGCAGGAGCGGCATCGCCTGCAGGGATGCAGGTGAGGCGCGTGAGCAGGACGCGGAAGCTTCTCGCCGCGATTCGCGCCGTGGACGGCGCTCCTGCAATTTATCCATAGTTGATGTTTACATTAAACCATGACCGAACTTGCCCTGATCCTCGTCAGCACCGTACTGGTCAATAACTTCGTGCTGGTGAAGTTCCTCGGCCTGTGCCCGTTCATGGGTGTGTCGCGCAGTGTCGACACCGCCACCGGAATGGCGCTGGCGACCACCTTCGTGCTGACACTGTCATCCATCTGCAGTTATCTCGCCAATGAATATTTACTGGAACCGCTGGGACTGGAATACCTGCGCACCATCACCTTCATCCTGGTGATTGCCGCCGTGGTGCAATTCACGGAAATGGTGGTGCACAAGACCAGCCCGCTGCTCTACAAGGTGCTGGGCATTTTTCTGCCCCTGATCACCACCAACTGTGCCGTGCTCGGCGTGGCGTTATTGAACGTCCAGCAACACTTTAATTTCATTGAGTCGGCCGTCTACGGATTTGGTGCCGCGCTCGGGTTTTCAATGGTGCTGATCCTGTTCTCGGCGATTCGTGAGCGGGTGGTGGCGGCCGATGTGCCGCTGCCGTTTCGCGGTTCCGCCATTGCGCTGGTCACCGCCGGCCTCATGTCGCTGGCCTTCATGGGTTTTTCCGGGCTCATCAAGGGCTAGCACCATAAACTGATGCCCGTTTCATGTTGATGCCATGCTCACCGCATTAATAGCACTGGGGGTTCTTGCGGCACTGATCGGTCTGGTACTGGGCTATGCGGCGATTCGTTTTCATGTCGACAGCGACCCGGTGGTTGACCAGATCGATGCCCTGTTACCGCAAACACAGTGCGGCCAGTGTACCTATGCAGGGTGTCGTCCCTATGCAGAGGCAATCGCGGCAGGTGAGGCGGACATCAACCAGTGCCCGCCGGGTGGTGATGCCACCATCAAGGCACTTGCGGACCTGCTCGGCAGGGATCCCAAACCGCTGAATCCCGAACACGGTGTGCATTCTGTAAAAACGGTGGTGATCATTGATGAACAACTCTGCATCGGTTGTACCCTGTGCATACAGGCCTGTCCGGTCGATGCCATCGTCGGCGCCGCCAAGCAAATGCATACCGTGATCCGCAGTGAATGCACGGGCTGCGACCTGTGCATACCGCCCTGCCCGGTCGAGTGTATCCACGTGGTTCCGCTGCAACCCACCATCAACAACTGGGTGTGGCCGATGCCGGACGAACCGCTGACGGCAGAGGTTCGGCATGGCTGAGTCTGCCGCCAGCTTCACGCGTCCGGGTGTCGCATCATTTGACCGCCTCCATAGCTTCCACGGCGGCCTGAAACTGCCCGGTCACCGGGAAATCACCGCCGCACGGCCGATCCAGTCGGCCGGCATACCGGCGATGCTGGTGCTGCCACTGCAGCAACACATCGGTCAACCGGCCGAATCACTGGTACAGCCGGGCGACGCGGTTTACAAGGGACAGTTGATCGCCCGGCAGGTCGGCGCCATCAGCGCCGCCCTGCATGCCTCCAGTTCCGGCACGGTGATCGCTGTTGAAGACCGCCCGGTTCCCCACCCCTCCGGCCTGCTGGCGCCGTGCATCATCATCGAGACCGACGGGCTGGATCGCTACCGGGAGTCGACTGCTCCGGCACCCGATTATTCGCACATGGATCGGGGCGAACTCTGCGACCAGATCCGCGACGCCGGGATTGTCGGACTCGGTGGTGCCGGGTTCCCCACGCAGGTCAAACTGGGTCGCGGCGAACGCCGCATCGAGCTGCTGCTGATCAACGCCGTGGAATGCGAACCCTATATCGCCTGCGACAACCGCTTGTGTCAGGAACGCGCGACCGGGGTCATCGAGGGTGTCAGAATCCTGCAGCGGGTGTTGCAGCCGGATGACTGCATCATTGCCATAGAGGACGGTATGGCAGCAGCCGAAGAGGCTCTGCGCAGTGTGCTGGCGTCGGGTAATGAAACCGGCATCAGGGTGACGCGGGTCCCGGATATCTACCCGAGTGGCGGTGAGCGCCAGCTCATCAAGATACTGACCGGACGCGAGGTACCCAGCCAGGGATTCCCGGCAGATATCGGCATCATTTGCCAGAACGTCGGCACGGCGGCGGCCGTCTATGACGCCGTGGTGAAACGGCAACCGCTGCTGTCCCGTATTGTCACGGTGACCGGTGACGGCATCGCGCAACCACGGAATTTCGAGACGCTGATCGGCACACCGGTCAGTCACCTGGTGGCCTGCGCGGGGGGCTATACAAAAGTCGTGGAGCGGCTGCTCATCGGTGGCCCGATGATGGGTTATGCCGTTGCCGACGACCATATACCTGTCACCAAGACCATGAATTGCATACTGGCAGTCAGCCGCGAGGAAATGCCTGCACCCCCCCCTGCGCAACCCTGCATCCGTTGCGGCAAGTGCACCGCGGTGTGCCCGGCCGACCTGCTGCCGCAACAACTGTTCTGGTATGCACACAGCGGCAATCTTGATACTGCCCAGGACTACAACCTGTTCGACTGTATCGAATGCGGCTGTTGCGCCAGTGTCTGTCCAAGCCATATTCCACTGGTGCAGTATTATCGCCATGCCAAGATGGAAATCTGGGCCAGGGAGAAACAGAAGAATGCGTCCGACCATGCCCGGCAACGGCACGAGGCACGCCTCAGTCGAATGGACCGCATCAAGCAGGAGCGTGCCGAGCGCATGGCGAGAAAGAAACAGGCGTTGTCCAGTGACGGTGGCAGCAGCGACCTGAAGAAGGCAGCCATCGAGGCGGCACTGGAACGGGTAAGGCGCAAGAAGGAGCAGGCCGGTATGACACCGAAGAACATCGATAACCTGACAGCCGAGCAACAGCAATTAATCGCGTCGGCTGATCAACGTCGCCAGCACAAGAACGATAGCGACTAATGGAATTCAAGACCTACAGCTCGCCACACCTGCCGGTATCTGCCAGTGTCACGGCCATGATGCAACGCGTGCTGATTGCACTGCTGCCGGGCATCGCCTGTGTTATCTGGCTGTTCGGCTGGGGTATCGTGATCAATATCCTGCTTGCCGGCCTGACCGCGCTGCTTGCAGAGGCCGGCATACTGGCGTTGCGCAAGCGTCCGCTGGCGATACTGTCGGATGGCAGCGCACTGGTCACCGGGGTACTGCTGGCCCTGGCACTGCCACCGCTGGCACCGTGGTGGATTCCCGTCATCGGCAGCCTGTTTGCCATCGTGATCGCCAAGCAACTCTACGGTGGACTGGGTTACAACCCGTTCAACCCGGCGATGGCCGGCTACGTGGTGCTGCTGATTTCTTTTCCTCTGGAGCTGACACTCTGGTCTGCACCCGGCGCGCAGTTGGGTTTTGCCGATAGCATCGTGCATGTATTCGGCGGCGTCCTGCCCGCCGGCCAGACGCTGGACACACTGACCATGGCCACGCCCATGGATGACATCAAGACGCGTCTGGGACTGAGCGAGACACTCAGCGAAATGCGCGGCAGCCCCGTGTTCGGCAGCTTTGCGGGGGCCGGATGGGAGTGGATCAACCTGTGGTTCCTGGTCGGCGGCCTGTGGTTGCTGCAGATGCGGGTCATCCAGTGGCAGATCCCGGTGGGCATGCTGGCTGGCCTGGCGTTCACCGCCCTGGTGTTTTATGCCCTCAACCCCGACGTCTATACGACGCCGCTATTCCAGTTGTTCAGCGGTGCCGCCATGCTTGGTGCCTTCTTTATCGCCACCGACCCGGTGTCCGCCTGCACCACGCCCCGTGGGCGACTCTATTACGGTCTTGGCATCGGCCTGCTCACCTATGTAATCCGTACCTGGGGCGGCTACCCGGATGGTGTGGCGTTTGCGGTGCTGTTGATGAATCTGGCGGCGCCGACCATTGATCACTACACGCGACCACGCGTGTTCGGTCATGACTAGGATGTAGCCGTGCAGTATCGGCAGATCATTATCACCACCATCATCCTGTTGCTGTTCGCCGTTATCGGTACCTTCATGGTGGCCTACACCTTTGACCAGACCCGCGACCAGATCGCTGCCAATGAACGCGCCACCCTGCTGCGCAAACTGCATCGCCTGGTCGCACCGGAACAACATGACAACGTGCTGCTGGAAGACACCGTATCTGTCCGCGATGAAGCACTGCTGGGCAGCGATGAACCGGTGGTGGTGTACCGCGCCCGCAAAAACGGTGAACCGGTGGCAGTGGTGATCGCGGCCACAGCGCCGGATGGCTACAGCGGCTCCATCAAGTTGCTGGTCGGCATCAATGTCGATGGCACCCTGAGCGGGGTTCGCGTGGTCACTCACCGCGAAACCCCCGGCCTCGGTGACGCCATTGACGAGACCCGCTCTGACTGGATACACATTTTTGATGGCAAATCACTGCAGGCTCCCGACCTGAGCCGCTGGGCCGTAAGGAAAGACGGTGGCGACTTTGACCAGCTGACCGGCGCCACCATAACCCCGCGTGCCGTGGTGAAAGCGGCCCGCAACGCCCTGCTATACTATCGTGACCATCAGGAGGCATTGTTTGCGCCGGCTGCACCAGATTAAGCTGACTGCTGGATTTTTTAATGGCCACGGAATGACACGAAAAGATACATTGAACAGGCATTTATTTTTCCTGTATTCCGAGGATTTCGTGGCCATATTTCT
>JBATFE010000375.1:0-1699 GCA_049664445.1 Gammaproteobacteria bacterium | reverse complement strand
ATGTATGTCCGTAGCTGGCCGGTAGCACTCCTTCACGCCAGCAACAAACCGGTGCTCAAGGGTCAGTGAACGGCAACTATCTGGGCGACACAGGACGTTCCTGAGGTAAGCGACTGAGTTTTCGGCTAAACGCGTACTCCCGACCCCTTGCCGTCATTCAGGCCGAATATCTGAACGTTTGAAAAGTAGCGGAAATGGGTTAGTTATACTCCCGCCGCCTCGTGGTATGACAGCCGGCTTAAGGATGCCGGTGGCCAGTGTTGCACAATTCGCAACACTGGCCCTCCGGCCGTGCATTATTTTTTCTTGCCTTTCTTGCCTTTCTTGCCTTTCTTGCCTTTCTTGCCCTTTTTGTCCTTCTTGTCCCCCTTTTCTCCTTTGACCTTTTCCCCGGTCTCGGTCGCTGTCGCTGGGGCCTCTGCGGCTACCTTTTCCGGTTGCTCGATATCGTCGATGGTGGCCACGCCAGCCAGTTTTGTCTCAGCTGTCCCCGAGGCCGTGGTCTTCTTTTTGTCTTTCATCGCTTTATTGACTCCTCCAAGTTGGTTGAGATGCAGAGTATTTACTACAACGAGCGCGCCAACAAGCGATTTTATCTACCCACCGTCAAGCGGCACGGCCACCACGACGCCAGAGGTTCCCAAAGTGAGTAGCTGTATTTTCTGCTAAACGGGAACTTCCGACCTAAAGTTTTAATCTGCCAATTCGATAATTGTGAAAAATATCTTGGCAATCGCAGTTGCAAGGTATATATAGCGGATATTTATGCCTGAAGGTGAGGTAAATTCAAATGGCAAACGCATCGAAAAGTAAAGCATCTCTCTGGTATGGCTACCTCAATGCCGGCGCGCGCAGCAGCCCGGTACTGCGGGACGCACGCCTGGACACGGGCAGCCCGAAGACACTTTACCTGTTCAATCTTGTACGCGGCGAGATCCTCGAATACGCGCGCGAGATAGTTGAACAGAAGTTGCGTGAACTCAAACCGGCTGAATCCGGATTCGTTGCGGATCTCGATGCCGGGTATAAGAAAGCACGCCGCAATTTCAAAGGCCACTCTGCCAGTATCAGTAACATAACGAAGCGTTCCGTCGCTATGTTCAAGGAAAAAGTTGATGATTATTATGACAGCGAAATAGGCATAGACGACATCGACTTATTGATGGATGCCGAAGAGGCATAGGGTATATGGGCAAGTAACTCAACAGCACGCCCACGATCCCCGGGTGTGACGGCCGGCCCTCCTTTCGCGGGAATAACAGGTTGTCAGCCCGTGACTATTGGATTCCCGCTTTTTGTCCGAGCTAACTGGCCGAGCCAAACAGGTCAATTTTTCATTTACAAACAAACATTCCGTGGACAGGGGGTTCGTATAGAAGCAGAATCTGCAGGATGAATCCCACTCCTGAATCATCTGGCATCAACGAGTTTCTGCCCCAGGCGCTTGAAATCACCATACGCATTGGCGTAGTCCTCTTTCTTGCCGCCATGTGCTTCCAGATCCTGCGGCCATTCCTCGTCCCCGTGCTCTGGGGCATTATCATTGCCGTCGCGGTATTTCCGGCTTACCAGTGGCTTGAATCGGTGCTGCATGGCCGATCACGGCTCGCAGCGGTGTGTGTCTCACTGGTGTTGCTGGTGATCCTGGTCATCCCCATCGTGCTTCTGGCCGACACGCTGGTTGACGCCGTACGTAGCC
>JBATFE010000374.1:0-4601 GCA_049664445.1 Gammaproteobacteria bacterium | reverse complement strand
GGGTTCGTTTTCTTTTACACGTACATTTGGCATACAAATTCCGTCAGTTACAGCGGTTATATTGGGGCTGCGCATTCTATACACGTCGACACGAAAAGGCAAAATTTGCCTTGTGTAACAAGCGCTGGCGTTTACCATACGGGCCATGATCGTACTCGGAATCGAAACCTCCTGTGATGAGACCGGGGTGGCCCTGTATGCCGCGGATCGCGGTTTGCTGGGCCATGCCCTGTACAGCCAGATCGATCTGCATGCCCGTTACGGCGGTGTGGTACCGGAACTGGCGTCCCGGGACCATGTCCGCAAGCTGCTGCCGCTTGTTCATCAAGTCATTGAAGATACTGGAATAAACGCAAAAGAGATCAGCGGGGTCGCGTATACCGCCGGACCCGGTCTGGTGGGTGCGCTGCTGGTGGGGGCAACCACCGGGCGCAGTCTGGCCTGGACCTGGGGGGTGCCGGCAATCGCTATTCATCACATGGAGGGACACCTGCTGACACCGATGCTGGAGCCCGAGCCGCCGGATTTTCCATTCCTGGCGTTACTGGTCTCGGGCGGGCATACCCTGCTGGTGGAGGTCGGAGGCATCGGTGACTACCGGGTGCTGGGCGATTCTGTCGATGATGCCGTCGGCGAGGCCTTTGACAAGACCGCGACCCTGCTGGGATTGTCCTATCCAGGTGGGCCGGCGCTGGCGGCGCTGGCGCGGCAGGGTGATGCCACGCGCTACCGCTTCCCGCGTCCCATGACCGACCGGCCGGGGCTGGACTTCAGCTTCAGTGGCCTGAAGACCTTTGCACTCAATACCTGGCGTGAGTCGAACCAGACCGAGCAGGACCGTGCCAATATCGCACGTGCCTTCGAGGAGGCCGTTGTCGATACCCTGGCCATCAAGTGCCGTCGCGCGCTTGCAGAGACCGGCCTGAGGACGCTGGTGGTGGCCGGTGGTGTCGGCGCCAATCGCCGCCTGCGAGAACGCCTCGATGAATTGATGGCTGCCGAGGGTGGACGCGTCTGTTATCCACGCCTGGAATTCTGTACCGATAACGGCGCCATGATTGCCTATGCCGGCTACCAACGCCTGCAGGCGGGGCAGCACGAGAGCCTCAGCATCAAGGCCATGCCGCGCTGGTCACTGGAAGAATTACAGGCTGTTTAAGCGGGCGTGTGGGAGCGGCGTCCTCGCCGCGATTCGGTGCAAGATGAAAACAATCGCGCCGGGACAGCGCTCCTACACCATCGCCGCGACGCCGCTGCTACCCCTTGCCGAAACTGATCTTGTCTTCCTTGCCGCTCAGCAGGTTGGCAATGTTACTGCGGTGCCGCCAGTAGAGCAGGACGGTCAGTACCACCATGGCGATGATGATCGGACGCTCCGGCAGCAACCACACGAAGCCCAGCGGCGTCAGCAGAATGGCCGTCAGTGCGGCCAGCGAGGAAATACGGAACACGATGGCCATCGCAAGCCAGATGCCCGTGGTCAACAATCCTACCGGCCAGTAGAGGCCATAGATCACACCCAGTGCTGTTGCCACACCCTTGCCGCCCTGAAAACGGAAAAATACCGGGTAGAGGTGACCGAGGAAGGCGGCCAGTGCGGTAGCTGCAAGAATCGTCGGGTTCGCATGCAGGGCATGTGCAATCAGTACCGGCACCAGCCCTTTCAGCGTGTCGCCCAGCAGCGTCAGTGCCGCCGCCTTTTTGCCGCCGAGCCGCGCCACATTGGTGGCCCCCGGGTTACGCGAGCCGGTGGTGCGCGGGTCCGGCAGCCCCATCATTTTGCAGACGATAATGGCCGTGGATATCGAACCGAACAGATAGCCACCCGCAATCAGCAGAATATTCATTGTCATGGCGACATTGGAATCGTTAACAGGCCGGGCGTCAAGGACAAGCTGCATGCGCGGCGCTCACGACTGGTCAAGCAGGCGGCAAGGCTCTATATTGAAGCGCTCATCAACAGGGCACAGGCACATGGATACGGTTTTTATAAACGACTTACGCATTGAGACCATCATTGGTATCTATGACTGGGAGCGCAAGGTGAAGCAGACCATCAGCCTTGATCTGGAAATGGGTGCCGATATCCGCCAGGCGGCGGCGACCGATGCCATTGACGATACACTCAACTACAAGGCCGTTGCCAAGCGCCTGATTGCCTTTGTCGAGGCCAGTGACTACCAGCTGGTAGAGACACTGGCGGAAAAGATTGCCGCGATTGTATTGAGCGAATTCAGCGTGCCGTGGCTGAAGCTCACCGTGCACAAGCCGGGTGCTGTACGCGGTTCGCGTGATGTCGGTGTCATCATCGAACGAGGCGAGCGGGGCTAGGCTGCATGGCGCAGGTATATGTCAGTGTCGGCAGCAATATTGACCGGCAGCGGAATATCACAACCGCATTGCAGTTGCTGACAGAGACATATGGCGAACTGCAGCAGTCGTCGGTGTATGAAAGCGCAGCCGTCGGCTTTGACAGCGCACCCTTTTATAACCTGGTGCTGGGCTTTTCAACGCAGCAATCACCGCAGGCCGTTCAGGAGCGGTTGCATGCCATCGAGGACCTTTGTGGACGGCTGCGTACGGCGGCACTCTCGGCACGCACGCTGGACCTGGACCTGCTGCTTTATGACGACCGGGTGATGACGGATGGCAAACTGGCGTTGCCGCGCAATGATATCGAACGTTACGCCTTTGTGCTGCGCCCGCTGGCGGAGATTGCCGGCACGGCACGCCATCCGGTAACGGGCGTCAGCTTCGCGGACATGTGGGCAGGGTTTGATGACGCGTCGCAGCCGTTGAGACGCATCGACTGGCCACCTGCGCCAGCTTAGGCCGAAGACCAAATGCTCGAATTCCCTGTCCCTTCACAGCGGGCGCTGCAACTGAGCGCCGAACTGTCGGCTGTGATTCGCAAGGAAATCAGCGCGGCAGATGGTTCCATACCGTTTTCACGCTATATGGAGCTGTGTCTGTATACACCCGGCCTCGGTTACTACAGTGCCGGTCAGCGAAAGTTCGGTAGCGGCGGCGATTTTGTAACGGCACCGGAGATTTCGCCGTTGTTCGGACGTTGTATTGCCAACGTCTGCCGCGGGGTGCTGGAGTCTCTGCGCGGTGGCGATATTCTGGAGTTCGGCGCGGGCAGTGGCCGGCTGGCCATCGATGTGCTCGGCGAGCTGGAACGTATGGCGTGCCTGCCGGGGCGTTACCTGATACTGGAACGCAGTGCCGAGCTCAGGCAGCGACAACAACAGGCGTTGCAGCGCGCGTTGCCAGAGCTGCTGGACCGGGTGTGCTGGATTGATACCCTGCCGGCGGCCGGATTCCGCGGCGTCATGCTCGCCAACGAGGTACTGGATGCCATGGCCGTCGAGCGCTTTCAGTGGGACGGCAAGGCAGCCAGTTTATTCCACGTCTGCTGCGAGGGCGATACCTTCGAATGGTGCCTGCAGAGCGCAGCGGATGATATAGCAGCGGATGATATAAAGGATGCGATTGAGTCGCTGGCCTCAAGGTGTCAGCTGCCGCCCGGTTATATTTCGGAGTTCAATGCCGCGTTACCGGCCTGGCTGCAGAGCGTGGCGGCCCCGCTGCAACAGGGCGTGCTGCTGCTGATTGATTACGGCTATCCGCGCCATGAGTATTATCATCCGCAACACAGTAGCGGTACCTTGATGTGTCATTACCGGCAGCGTGCGCACGACGACCCGTTCCTGTGGCCGGGGCTGCAGGACATGACCGCCCATGTGGATTTCACCGCGCTTGCAGAAGCGGCGCTGGCAGCCGGCCTGGAAGTGAGCGGCTATACCACGCAGGCCGCTTTTCTGCTCGACTCCGGCCTGGATGGTTTCTTGCAGCAGGCCGGGCCGACGGATTCCACGCACTACCTGCAGCTTGCACAGCAGGCGAAAACACTGATACTGCCGGGTGAAATGGGCGAACGCTTCAAGTGCATGGCCCTGACGCGCGACATGACCACGGCGCTCCCCGGTTTCCGCCTGCAGGATGACCGCCACCGGCTTTGATAACGATTTCCCTATGGATACATTACATACCCTGATGCTGGCCCTGTTACAGGGCCTGACCGAGTTTTTACCCATAGCGAGTTCTGCGCATCTGATCCTGTTGCCGCGCTTGCTCGGCTGGGGCGACCAGGGACTGGCCTTTGATGTTGCCGTCCATGTTGGCACGCTGCTGGCCGTCGTGTTCTATTTCCGCCATGAGCTGCAGCGCCTGCTGGGTGCCTGGCTCGCCTCCTGCCTGAATCGCCGGATGACTGCGGATGCACGCCTCGCGTGGTTGCTGTTGCTGGGGACCGTGCCGGCCGCCGTGGCCGGCCTGTTGCTGCACGACGTTATCGAGACTTACCTGCGCTCGCCACTGGTGATCGCGCTGGCAACGATTGGCTTCGGGGTATGGCTGGGGCTTGCAGACTGGCGCGGCCGGCAAGTGCGCAGCGAGGACTCGCTGACGCTGTCGGACGTCATCTGGATTGGTCTGGCCCAGGCGCTGGCCCTGATTCCTGGCACCTCGCGTTCCGGCATCACCATGACCGCGGGGCTGGCGCTCGGTTTGACACGCTCCGCGGCGGCACGCTTTTC
>JBATFE010000373.1:0-3258 GCA_049664445.1 Gammaproteobacteria bacterium | reverse complement strand
GGAAGAAGCGTGGATCCGGCAGGGGATAAAGGCGCGGCGCACCCGCAACGAGGGGCGGGTGCGGGCGCTGCAGGCCTTGCGGGAAGAGCATCGCCAGCGACGCAAGCGCACGGGTAACGCGCGGCTGGCGCTGGATGGCAGTGAGCAGTCCGGCAAGATGGTGTTCGAAGCCGAAGATGTCTCGCTGAGCTTTGGCGAGCACACGGTCATCAGCCATTTCTCGACCACGATTCTGCGCGGTGACCGGGTGGGCATTATCGGTCCCAATGGGGTCGGCAAGTCGACCCTGATCAGGGTGCTGCTCGGAGAGTTGCAGGCAGATAGCGGTCAGGTGCGACGCGGCACCCGCCAGCAGGTCGCGTATTTTGACCAGCAGCGCGAACAGCTCAATACTGACAAGACGGTGATGGACAATGTCGCGGATGGCAGCCAGCATGTGCTGGTGAATGGCCGTGACCGGCATGTGGCCAGTTACCTGCGCGACTTCCTGTTTCCGCCCGAGCGGCTGCAATCACCGGTCAGCACCCTCTCCGGTGGCGAGCGCAATCGCCTGTTGCTGGCACGCCTGTTTGCCAGACCGGCAAATCTGCTGGTGATGGACGAGCCCACCAATGATCTCGATGTGGAGACACTGGAATTGCTCGAAGAACTGCTGATGGATTACCCGGGCACGCTATTACTGGTCAGTCACGACCGCGCCTTTCTCGATAATGTGGTCACCGCTTCACTGGTGTTCGAGGGTCAGGGCCATATTGGCGAGTACGTCGGCGGGTATTCGGACTGGCTGCGCCAGAAGACAGCAGCCAGTCAGCCGACCAGCAAGGACAGCAGCGGCCCGACCGTGAAGGCAGCGCCCGCGGCGGCAGCAAAACCGGACAAGCTGTCCTACAGGGACCAGCGCGAGCTGGATGCCTTGCCCGCGAAAATCGAGCAGCTGGAAACAGAGCAGGCACAGCTGCAGGCGGCCATGGGCGACCCTGGTTTCTACCAGCAGTCCCATGAGCAGGTCAATGTGATACTGGAACGCCTGCAGACAGTCGAGGAGGAACTCGAGGTCTGCTTCGGCCGCTGGGAAGCGCTGGAATCCGGGATGAATGATTAGCAACGCGCTGATCAATTGGAAAAATCATGGCATTCGGGTATGGCAAGTGTGTCTGAATGTTAAACGCTAAACCGGTACTTATCTGCTCGATAACCCGTTTGATGAGGTGAACCATGAACAGAGCGATCAAACACGTGATCAAGGCCCGTAGCCAGACGGAAGGGGGCGGTTTTCAGGTCAGGCGGCCATTGCCGGCGCCCGGTGTGCGCTACATAGATCCGATCCTGATGATTGACGAGATGGGCCCGATGGATTACCTGCCGGGTGAGGCCATCGGTGCGCCGGGTCATCCGCATCGTGGCTTTGAAACGGTAACCTATATGCTGGCGGGTGAATTCGAACATCGGGATTCGGCCGGGCATGCCGGTCGCCTGCAACCCGGTGACGTCCAGTGGATGACCGCCGGGCGCGGCGTGGTGCATTCAGAAATGCCCTCGGCGCGCATCATGGAGGAGGGTGGACGCGTGCACGGTTTCCAGATTTGGGTCAATCTGCCAGCACGGTTGAAGATGACGGCACCGCGCTACCAGGAAGTTGCTGCCAGCCAAATCCCTGAAGCAGTCAGTGAGGACGGGCTGGCGCGGGTGCGCGTCATAGCCGGTGAGGCACTGGGTGTTGGCGCACGCATCGATACGCATACCCCGATTGTCTACCAGCACTGGATACTGCAACCCGGTGCAGACATCGATCAGCCGTTAGCGGCGGACTGCAATGCCCTGTTGTATGTTTTCGCCGGTGGACTGGTCTCCAATGGCGAGCACCTGGCGGATGGCGAGATGGGCGTGCTCGGCAAGGGGGACAGCATTAATCTGTCGGTGCCGGCAGCGTCCACGGAGACAACACAGCTGCTGCTGCTGGGTGGTGTACCGCTGGGTGAGTCCGTGGTGCAACACGGCCCGTTCGTGATGAACACCCAGCAGGAAATTGCCCAGGCCATTCAGGACTATCAGCAGGGACGCATGGGTGCCATCCAGCACGGATAAGCAGTATCACCCATTCAGGTGCAGCAGATCAGATGCACAACAAGGTCGACAGCGTTCCTGCAGACCAGAAACAATGACCACTCATTCCTGCAGGTTGCGTCTTTCGAAACAGGCGGGTTAAGCTCCCGCTTCCCGGAATCGTTAGCAACCGGGAGAGAACCCACCAACGGAGAACCAACAATGAAAATCATCAACACCCTGATTGCCTGCTCGCTCCTTGCAACGTCCGCATTGGTACTCGCCGTGGATAATGATCCGGAAATGGATGCTGTCGACACCGCCGCTGACAGGCGCGAGCAGCCACCACCAGGCATCGACACGGCCACGCTGCTCGAGGTGACCGCCACGGTCACGGCCATCGACATGGAAAATCGCCTGGTCACCATCGAGGGACCGGAAGGCGATTCGGCTGTCATCCAGGTGGGTGAGCAGGTTAAGAACCTGCCCCAGGCCGAGGTCGGTGACCGGGTCAGGATCAAGTATTACCGCAGTGCGTACGTTGACATCGCCAGGACTGACGCCCGGCTCGGCACCGAGATCGGTGCGGCAAAGGCTTCAGCGCCCGCCGGCGAAAAACCTGCCGGCGCCATCGGAGTAGAGATGACGCGCAGGGCCGAAGTCGTTTTCGTCGATCCCTACCAGAAGTTCATTTCCTTCCGCAGCCCTGACCGCGGACTGCGCAAGATCTCGCTCAAGGAATCACCGGACCTGCAACATTACCTGCATGAATTGAAGAAGGGCGATATTGTTGAGGTCACCTACACCGAGGCCCTGGCGGTCTCGCTGGAACCCGCGAAGTAACTGCAAGGCATCGGGGCGCTTGATTGAAAACGCCCCGATGTTGCGCTCTTTCCGGGAGAGTATCAGTACTGCAGCAGCGGCATCATCGCCGCGATTCGGGCATGTCAAAAAAACAATCGCGCCGGGGGCTGCGCGCCTGCAGGTTGTTTGATTTCCCCATTGCCTTTCCCTAGAAATCCATCCCGGCTGTGAACAGCAGACCGGAAATACCCAGTATGTAGATATCACCCCCGAAGCGCCCCCTCTTGTAGCCTATGCCGGGAATAATTGCGGGTGCTATGCCGGAGCCGTTGTTCGGAATTTTGTCCCTGAATTCACCCTTGTAGCCATGAATCAGTCCGGCGGTCACCTTGGCATGGAAGCCTTCCATCC
>JBATFE010000372.1:0-2060 GCA_049664445.1 Gammaproteobacteria bacterium | reverse complement strand
TAGTATTCCGTCTCAAATCGCATATCTCGTTGTATTTATTTGCTTTTATACAACCAACACTGTCCAATAAAATCAGCCTATTTGGCCTTATTTGCCTATATTCGGGGCTATTTGGCGCCATCTATTGTGACAATTGCATTGGTGCTGATTGATCAAAATTTTCCAGAGTAGCCAACTATCAACGCGTGAATATTCACCACGACACATCAGGCCGTTTGAAGGTGCTGGCCATGCGCAGGTGTAACCTTAATCTCCACGTGCTGGTTCAGACGATTCAATACCGTCACCAGTCGGTCAATTGTAAAACGCCCGAGATCTGCATTCCTGATCCGTGAGAAGTCAGCATGATCGAAGCCGGTTTTTGTTGCAGCCTTGCGAACAGAAAGTTCTTGCTCATCAAGAATACGGATAATATCAGCTGCCAGCTGGGATTTGAGTTGTTCAACATCGGCATTTTGATAGCCAAAATCCCGGAAGACATTACCACTGCCTTTGACGGTTTCCAGTTTACCTTTCATCGTAACTGCTCCTTCAATTGACTAATCCGTGAACGAATTAGATCCACTTCTCTCTTCGGCGTCTTGATGCCCTTGGTCGACTTCTTCTGGAATGCATGAACAACCCAGATATCCTCACCCAGTTTAACGGCATAAACCGTCCGGTAGGCATCTGACCGATAAGCAAGCGCAATTTCATAAACGCCAGGACCGAGACCTTTCATAGGCTTCGCAATATCCGACTTGCTGCCTTCTGCTGCAATGGTCAACGCACGAAGCATGATCGTGCGTGCTCCTTGTGGGAATTTCCCGAATTCCTTATGCGCCGCCTTTATCCATGAAATTGCCCTCGTATCCTTACGCATAAGCGCATGTTGGCATATTTGCCAACATGCGTCAAGAAACGTACCATTCCGATATCATGACCTCGCAAACAACACGGGCAGACAAGCCCCTGGAACTCGCCAGAAAAGTAGACATTCTGCGTCCGTGGGATCTGGATACCTACGGCATATACCACCCCGAACCTATCTTAACCGCCTTAATGGCACCGGTAATCTGTAGCAGGATGGCTGGGGACTGTATGTACTGCCGAACATCAGCCCCTCCGAACATCATTTGTTATCGCTAGCGACATGAAAAACGACTCACTGCGCCAGGCAATCGCTCGCGAAGAAGCGCAACTCGCCGATCTCATACACAAACACAATGAGAGTCGGGAACGATTGGCAGCACTCAAGACTAAACTCGCCACATCGGAAGCAACTCCTGCGGCTTCTTCCAGCCAAATAATCCAACCCCGCGCTGATATACCCACCACCGCGGAAGGAAAGATCTCTCTGTTTCGTCAACTATTCCGTGGCCGGGATGATGTCTTTCCGCTGCTCTGGATGAGTTCGAAGACCGGCCGAAGAGGGTATTCGCCAGCCTGCGGCAATGAATGGGTACGCGGCGTCTGCGAAAAACCCCGGGTAAAATGCAGCGAATGTCCAAACCAGGCACTTCTGCCGCTCACCGATCAGGTTATCCTCGACCACCTCCAGGGCCGGCACACCATTGGCATTTATCCTCTGCTCAAAGATGAAACCTGCTGGTTTCTCGCCGCTGACTTTGACAAAGAGTCCTGGCTCGATGATGTGGCGACCTTCGTCGACACCTGCCGGAGCCTCGGTATCCCAACTGCAGTGGAACGTTCACGATCAGGTAACGGCGCTCATGTCTGGTTCTTCTTCAGCTCACCCGTCCCCGCTGTCAGCGCCCGTCGCATGGGTTGTTATCTCATCACCGAAACCATGGCACGTCGTCATCAGCTGGCCATGAGTTCCTATGACCGTCTGTTCCCCAATCAGGACACCCTGCCGCGTGGCGGCTTCGGTAACCTTATCGCCCTGCCCCTGCAATATGAACCGCGGCAAGCGGGCAACTCGGTTTTCCTGGATGAAGACTTCCAACCACACTCGGATCAATGGGCCTATCTCGCATCTCTGACACGGATGGCCTCGTCTACCGTAGAATCCATGGCCCGCGAGGCTACCCGGCAGGGGAAGGTCGTTGGCGTTCGGT
>JBATFE010000371.1:0-7030 GCA_049664445.1 Gammaproteobacteria bacterium | reverse complement strand
TCTGCCTTGCTCATTTTGCTTATCCACTTATCTCAAGACTGGCAAACTAGCGCACCCTGCTGTCACTTGTCCAGAAGCGGCCAGTTCGATTATGGACACGTTTATATGCGCAGGCCATGTAGATGTCTTTCCAGGTAATCCATTTCGGTATGAAGTCGGTCAGGGAGTTTTTCGCGCCAGACAATCTACTGTAATCACTGCGAAAACTGTCAGCCGACCATGTTCGAGACTGCGCCATCGGCGAACCCGTTAATTTTCACGATCAGCTTTGGTAATTGTTGAACTTCTATATTGGGTTGGAATTACGCGTTTAGCTGTAAACCCAACCGCTTACCACAGGAATGTCCTGTGTCGTCCAGATACTAGCCGTTCGCTGATGCTTTAGCACCTATTTGATGCTGGGACGGCAAAGGGTATTACCGGCCAAGAGAAGACCTACCAGAATAGAAAAAAAAGACTCGAAGATCGCATTGAGGAATGTAAAGCTGTTGTGCTGTTCTCTTGCGTATTGCCATCCATACAAGACCCAGCAGCCCATTACAGGGATTTACTGGCTATCAGACTTTCCGTTGAGTCATCAACTGCTCAGCTATTCAGTCTGCACAGCCAGCATGTAATATCTGCAAGTACAAGCTTGACCTTCTTACCCTTATTAAAAGGACTTTATGAGATTTATTCGGTTTTTTCTGAATCTGAGGCTAATTTGCCATTCAGCAGGAAATCAGTAAGTTTCGTTGGCATATTTCTGCTGTTAGAGATGAAATCGCGTACATCTTCCTCTGCAGAAACTACACCCAAATTGAACTCCATCTCGTAAATTTCATTATCATGTTCCCATGAAATATCTTTACCATGATCCCACGACATATCTTCTGCCTGTAGCCGTTCATTTAAACGCACCTTAACTAGTTCTGCATTTTCACCAGATAAGATTTCATTCAATATATCTTTTGATCGTTGTAAGGCATCTTTTCTTGAAGTTATGTAATTTGAAAAATAGTTGGTTAAAAATGAGTACAAATAACCACCTGTAAAAGGCCCGTTAATACGCTCAAGATATTGGTCCAATTCGCCTGATTCTTTCATTACATCATTTGCCTTCTTTATTTGACGATGTAGGGCGGCTCCTATTGTGTCAGCAATTTCATCCAGCTTCTTTCGTCTTCGGGATTTAAAACCGAACATTTACAATACCTCCTTCATGCTGATGAGAGATCTATAGAAATAAATACGCATTCCTGGCCTTTAAATAAAATAATTACCAGACTGACATGATTCATGTTGCTGGCTTGTATTCTGAGCCTACATCTTTTGAAAAGCGGGTTGTTGATGTGGGTCAAGGGGGTGACATAGGAATTTGAAAAATTTACCTCCCACTATAAGCATTGTCTAGCAGACGCCACTAGCTCACCCGGTGATACTATCCCTGCACCCGAGGTGCGACTGAGGTGAAAGCCGGGACTATCTGCCTACTGATTATGTCGGTAGAGTGTATACCCTATAGGTCCGAGATCGGACCTATAGTTACCATTCATGGCATGCCTTAAACTATTTGTTGCGATGGATGGCGATGACCGGAACCGGCCAACACCCGCCCTTCCCGGACGGCTAGCGAACGGCGACTGTGCATAAACGGTCATTCATAATAACGATTAAGATCAATTGTCCAAGTTGTCGTTTTCACGTGATAATTAACAATTCGCCACACACAGGTCACCATCACCCCAAGGAGTATCCATGCATATACCGAGCAATAAAAAAGTTGTCTGCATTACAGGAAGTGTCTGGACGGGAAGCCGGGTAGCGCCGCGTCGCATGCTGGTGAAGGACGGTTTTCTTCGACCCACCTGGTTTACCACAGGCCGTCCGTTGACAGATGCTGAATATCGTCATGTATCAGTGGCCCAGTTTCATCTGACGAATGCCGAAAAGAACGTACTCGCCCATATCGAATATGCCGGGGGGTTCGTCGGAGTTATGCGGGAAGACTTCGAGTCCGCCATGGTCAACGCCGAAAAGGGTGTGCTCGTCGTCGGTCCCCCGGAAATTGCCGCGCAGCTGGCTGCAACGATACCCCAGGCAATTATTTTCTCATTCAAGAGCGCCGGGATGGAACTGTCTGAATATAGCGAGGCGGCGCATCGGGCCGGCCAGTTACATCGCATTGACGTGGACGTCCTTGAACCGGGGGGATGGATAAAGGTTTATCGTTCCATGATGGATATCATCGGGTTTCCAGCAAGGGATCATCCGTTCTGACCACGAATATTACTGTTGCCAGTTGTAACTACATAAATTTGTCTGTACATAACCCGTGTCCGGTACCTGTGTGTGGCGAATTGTTATTCAGGCTGCTACGGGCAACTGGTAGCAGCACCACTGATGCTGGCCGAAACACGGATTTTATGTATAGGTAGGAGTTACACAAACACATGAAGGCAAGTAAAGTACCTGCATTGGAAAAAGCAGCAACCTGGCCAAGGTAGCCTCCCTCGACCAGGCGTCTGGCGAACAGGTGATTATCTCCTCTATTGAATGGCGGACCTGAACGGCTGGTGTTGCTGATTCCCCCGCTGACCCGGGTCACCCTGTCTGCCAGGTGACGGCACGGGGTCCACATGGCCGTAGGACCAAAGCGCAGCGGTTGCAGTGAGGACCGCATGGCGTTGTTTGTTCTGACGGTCGAGGGGAAGGTTCCCCCAGCATCCGTCGGGCAGCTGGTGTTTTACCAGTTCGCGCAGCAGCGTCTGGATGGTCGCATCCGGCGGTACCTCCAGGAAGAAGAGGCTACCAATAATTTCCGCCAGCAGATCGATGTTGCCTTCGGCCCTGGCCACCTCTATTGCTCTCCCGAGAAACCCGACCACGGCATCTCGCCGTTCCGCCAGCCACGGCGTTGGCGCAAGGTGGCCGAAATCGGTCAGGGCAATGATTTCGTGGATCAGGGCATAGACCTGCAGGCGGCTGATGCGCTGTTGCTGCGGTGAAACCGGGCTGCCGTTGTAAAGCACAGGGGAGTTGCCATCCGCGATGCGTTCAATAAGGCTGGTGTCCAGCAGATTTTCCATGCTAATGGCAGGCGACTCGCCAAGATAGCCCAGAAAGACGGCGATGGTCAGGGGAATGCTGGGGAAGGGTGAGGACGTGGTTACCAGTGCATACTGCGCCTGGAGAACAATATCCGCCTGCAATGCAGAGGGCTGACCGGCACGCTGCATCAGCCAGGCCGCCAGCACAAGATGGTAATGGTCAAGCAGCCGCTTGCGGGGTTGCCTGACCCATTGCGAGAACTCCGGCAGCGCGTCCAGCGACACCATGTGGTGTTGCAGCGCTGTCGCGTAATGCCGGCGCTCGTCGGGCTGCCGTGCCAGATGCTGAAACAGGTAGAATGCGACCCCCTCATCGATGAGATCAATCAGGCCGCCGTCCTGCAGGGTGGCCGGGTGTGTCTCGATCCAGTGCAGACCGCGGCTGATAGCCGTACTGATATCGGTAGTGCCTGAAACGGCACTGTCAACGGGTTCGGCCCGGAGGCAGCTGGTGGCAAGCAGGAGAACCAAAAGTAAAAGACTGCGCAGATACATCGTGCTGCATCCAATTTCCTGTTGGTAGTCTAGCACTGTTACTCTATAACGCGTGTAGAATAAACCGGTGACAATTGATCTTGCCGGCGATCACTGCCCGCCGGGCAGTTCGCCGTATATTACCTGTGAATGTGCCATGAATCCCGGGATGTCACGGGGTGGCCTGAATCTATAACAGGTGTGATTGCTCATTGAATGAGCATTTTACCAACCTCCACTCAAAACACTATATTCAAAGGGTAGAATTACGTATGAATTCGGTAGATGATATGCCAAATAGTGAAAGTCTGGATCAGCCAGGGTATGTAGTAGCCTTCCTGTTAGTCATTACCATGAGGCACATAAAATGAAACAGAATGTACATAACATCGAAAGAGTAATCCGCATCATCGTTGGGCTGGGCCTGATCAGCCTGGTGTTTGTAGGCCCGCAGTCAGTATGGGGCTGGGTCGGTATAGTACCACTTGTTACCGGTATTACCGGCTGGTGCCCTCCATATTCGCTGCTGGGAATCAACACCCGCGGAACGAAATAGACTGTTTGATTAAAGCCAATTGAAATAAAAAGCCCAGCATATGCCGTGCCTTTTTCGCTGGTTTCGTAGCAGCCGACGCTACTGACGGATGGGGCACTGTTTCTATCCAAGCTGTTTTTTCTGTGATAGTTCCTGCGTAGAGAGCGATCGTCTATATCGATCAATTTAATAGAAATAATCTATTATACATATCAGCTAGTTTAACATACGCTCAACACCTGAAATGGCAGTTCCACCTGTTGGTTTATTTGTCATGCAAGAGGTGAATCAAGGTCGGGTTATATGGCAGTAAAACAGAGCAGAACCACAAAGACGCATTCGCCAGCGAATCACAGGTGAATAAAAGCTTTCTGTACTTTGTAGCCAAAGCCGGGGTTGAAGGATACGTTGAGGGATACAGGGACATAACGATGTACCCGCAGTTTTCCGAACTATGGCCGAGTGAGAAACCGGCCATGCATACAGTCACATGGAATATCTGGAGGTGTTGGTGATCCCGTTTATAATCAATGATCCCAGCAATGTGGAACATTTCTTACCTGGAGGAGACGACTAAAATGTTTAGACATACGATACCTTTACTTGCCGCTTTAGCAGTAGCGATGTCACCGGTGGTGCCATCAAGCCCTGCTTTTGCTCAAGGCATGGCGAAATCGAACCAGTTCTGGTGGCCCGAACAACTGGACCTCAGTCCTCTCCGCCAGCACGCTGCTGAGTCCAACCCGATGGGTGATGACTTTAACTACGCCAAGGAGTTCAAGAGTCTCGACCTCGATGCCCTGAAGAAGGACATCGCCACCTTGATGACTACGTCACAGGACTGGTGGCCGGCAGACTATGGTCACTACGGGGGTTTATTCATTCGTATGGCCTGGCACAGCGCGGGCACCTACCGTGTGGCTGATGGTCGCGGCGGTGCCGGTGGTGGTCAACAGCGTTTCGATCCCCTCAACAGCTGGCCTGACAACGCCAATCTCGACAAGGCACGGCGTTTGCTCTGGCCGATCAAGCAGAAATACGGTGCGAAGATTTCCTGGGCCGACCTGATGGTCCTGACGGGCAACGTCGCGCTGGAAACCATGGGCTTCAAGACCTACGGCTTTGCCGGTGGTCGAGAGGACGACTGGGAGCCCGATATGGTTTACTGGGGACCTGAGGTCAAGATGCTTGCGGATGAGCGCTACACAGGCGACAGGCAACTGGAGAATCCGCTGGCTGCTGTTCAGATGGGCCTGATCTACGTAAATCCGGAGGGGCCGAACGGCAACCCGGATCCGCTGTTGGCTGCCAGGGACATTCGCGAGACGTTCGGTCGCATGGCAATGAACGATGAAGAGACCGTTGCACTCATCGCCGGCGGACACACCCTCGGTAAAACTCATGGCGCCCACAAACCGGATGATTGCCTGGGTCCCGAGCCCGCAGCCGCTGGCATTGAGGAGCAGGGCCTCGGCTGGAAAAACAAGTGCGGCAAGGGTAATGCTGAAGACACTATCACCAGCGGTCTGGAAGGTGCGTGGACTGTGACGCCGGTCAACTGGAGCATGAACTATCTTCAAAATCTGTTCGCTTACGATTGGGTAAAGACGAAGAGCCCCGCAGGGGCGACCCAGTGGATTCCCGATGATAAGAATGCAGCAAACCTCGTGCCGGACGCTCACGATCAATCGAAGCGGCATGCACCTGTCATGTTAACCACGGACCTTTCGCTTAAGGTCGACCCCAGTTATCGGAAGATTTCGCAGCGCTTCCTTGACAACCCGAAGGAGTTCGAACTTGCCTTCGCCAAGGCCTGGTACAAGCTGACGCACCGCGACATGGGTCCGCGTGCACGCTACATGGGTGCTGAGGTTCCTGACGAGGAACTACTTTGGCAAGACCCCGTTCCCGCCGTCGATTACGAGTTGATTGATGCAAACGACATCGCCATGCTGAAGTCCAGGGTCCTTGCGTCTGGATTGACCACGCCCGAACTTGTCAGGACCGCCTGGGCGTCAGCCGCCACCTTCCGCGGCACCGATATGCGCGGTGGGGCGAACGGGGCGCGTATTCGCCTTGAGCCCCAGAAGAACTGGGAGGTCAACAATCCGGATGAACTGGCGAAGGTGCTGAAACGCCTGGAGGGCATCCAGAAAGACTTCAACAGTGCGCAATCCGGCGGAAAGAAGGTATCGCTCGCCGACGTGATTGTTCTGGGCGGAGCTGCAGCCATTGAGCAGGCCGCGAAGAAGGCCGGTCACGACGTGCAGGTTCCCTTCACACCGGGTCGCACCGATGCATCGCAAGCGCAGACTGATGTGAGTTCTTTTGCGGTGCTCGAACCGCCTGCAGACGGGTTCCGTAACTACTTCGGCAAGGAGAAGTCTGGATCGCCGACAGAAATGCTGGTGGAGCGGGCAGACCTGCTGACCCTGACGGTGCCTGAAATGACCGTTCTGGTGGGCGGCATGCGCACACTGAATGCAAACACCGGACAGTCTGCACAGGGTGTGTTCACCGACCGTCCCGGAACCTTGAGCAACGACTACTTCGTGAACCTGCTGGACATGTCCACGGTATGGACGAAGTCATCCAAATCCGAGGGCGTTTACGAGGGACGTGATCGCAAGACCGACAAGCTGAAATGGACGGCGACCCCGGTCGACCTTGTTTTCGGCTCGAACTCAGAGCTTCGCGCTGTTGCAGAAGTCTATGCAGCTAACGACGCACAACAGAAATTTGTGGTTGACTTTGTTAATGCATGGACCAAGGTGATGACTCTCGACCGCTTCGACCTGTGATACTGGCGGGAAAAGGTGCTCGAAAGCTCTGAAAAGCAGATCAAAGCGAGCCGGGTCAGGTCCCGAAAAGAGCGGTGAAAGCTTTTCAGGACGCATGAAATCACGAACGGCGGCGTTAAATACGCCGCCGT
>JBATFE010000370.1:0-3370 GCA_049664445.1 Gammaproteobacteria bacterium | reverse complement strand
GACTGGGGTCATAGTCATACAGAACGACCGGTTGATCCGGTGGGCCACCCCGCTGCAACCACAGATAGGATTTCGATTGCGCCGTTTTGTCCGGCTCCTTAAGTACCTGCACGGTTGTCTCATCCATTTGCAGGATGTCATAGTTCAATAGGCGGTCGCGTAGCAGGTTGATCAGCGGCTGGATCAACGTCCCTGCCTGGATCATCCAGTTGGCCAGCGTGGCCCGTGGGATTTCCACACCGATACGCTGCAATATCGTCTCCTGCCGGTACAGCGGCAGTGCATCCTGGTACTTCGAGACGGTGATATGGGCCAGCAGGCCCGGGGAGGCCAAGCTCTTGGGGATCGGCTGGGGCGGCAGGGCCGCTGTCTTGATGCAGTGGCCACAGCTGCAGGCGTACTGCTCCGGTGGAAGATCGGCCTCGAAGATCGGCGCCAGCACCTGCATCGCAGCTGTCATGCAGACCCGATCCCGCAGGGTTGGGATGCCCAGCGGCCTGAGTGTTAATGATCACCACTATGGAGCCATTCCGGGATCGCCCTAATGGCGCCATTCCGGGATCGCCCTAATGGCGCCACTCCAGGATCGGCCTAATGGAGCCACTCCAGGGTCGGCCTAAAGGCGCCACCTGAAGATCGCTCTACCGGTGCCAGCCGGCACTGGTTTCACGTTTCAGACTTTCTGTTCTTTTGCCTTATCGTTGCGGATTTTCCGCGGAGGAAGGCATGGCTAATAGGAGGTTTGAGATGTATCACTACCGTCAGGCTCTGGTGCGGATGCGCCAGGGCGAGTCAGACCGGCAGATTCACGCCACTGGGCTAATGGGTCGGCGTACTCTCGGGACGCTGCGTAAGCAGGCCCAGGAGCGAGGCTGGCTTGACCCAGCGCGATCATTGCCGCCGAACCATGAACTGGCTGCCGTCCTTCAGCGGCCCAAGCAGACGCATACCCACGCACAATCGAGCCTCGAGCCCTACCGGGATCGGGTCGAGCAGTGGTGGTCCGAGGGCATCGACGGCACCACCATCCACGCCGCCCTCAAGCGCCGCCACGGATACACCGGCAGCTACTCATCGGTGCGTCGGTTTCTGCAGTCGCTGGCAGAGGGAACGCCGCGGGTCACGACGGTGCTTGAGTTCGCACCCGGTGATGCAGCGCAAGTCGATTTCGGCAAGGGTCCGCAGATCATTGATGTTCATACCGGCGAAGTGTTTAAAACCTGGGTGTTCGTTATGGTGCTCGCGTGGAGCCGACATCAGTATGCCGAGCTGGTGCGTGATCAAAGCATTGAGACCTGGCTCGGTTGTCACCGCCGCTCGTTCGAACACTTCAACGGCGTGCCATCGAAAGTCATCATCGATAACCCAAAGTGCGCGATCACCAAAGCCTGTTACCACGACCCACAGGTGCAGCGCTCTTACGCTGACTACGCTGAAGGGTATGGTTTCCTGATTTCACCCTGTCCCGTTGCCGATCCGCAAAAAAAGGGCCGCGTGGAATCAGGCGTCAAGTACGTCAAGAACAACTTCATGCCACTACGCGAGTTCCGCGATCTCCCCGACGCCAATGAGCAATTGATGAACTGGGTGATGCAGGACGCCGGTAACCGCATTCACGGCACCACGCGCACGCCACCACTGAAACGCTTTGTCGAAACCGAACAGGCGATGCTCAAGCCACTGCCCAACAGTGTGCCAGAGTGTGCCCGTTGGGTCACCGCAAAACTGCACGGTGACTGCCACCTTCAAATGGAAAAGTGCCGCTACTCGGCACCGTGGCGTCTTGTCGGCCAGGCGCTCGATGTGCGCATCACCGAGACCACCGTACGCATCTACCATCAGCACGAACTCAAGGCATTGCATCCACGCCTCACGCAGGAGGGTAAACGCCATACCCTTGATGAACATCTACCACCGCAGCATGTTGCCTACAAGATGCGTGACCCGCAGTGGTGCCTGAAGCAAGCCGAGGCTACCGGACCATACTGTCACCTGTTCATACAACGCCTGTTCGAAAACCGTGTCCTCGACCGCCTGCGTGCAGCACAAGGTGTCGTCGGCCTTGCCAAGCGTTATGGCGCTGTTCGCCTGGAAGCCGCCTGTCAGCGCGCACTTCACTTTGACAATATCCAGTACCGCGCCGTGCGTGTGATCCTCGAGAAGTCACTCGATCAGCAACACGACCCCCAGCAGTGCTTTGATGAGATGTCGGATGCCTATACCGGCACCGCTCGCTTCGGCCGTGATACCCGCAAGCTGTTCACCAAACACTGATCATGGGCCATCCATTTTCCGCCCCATCGATACCTCTCGATGGTTCTTCCACCAACCCGCAATATCACATTCAAACCACAAGGAGCACTGCAATGAAAATCACACCATTACCCGAGCTGACACCCATACTCAAACAGCTTCGCCTGTCAGGACTGCTTGAAAGCCTCGACACACGTAATCGGGAGGCAATCGAGAAAAAGCTCACCTACCCGGAGTTCCTCGCCCTGGTCATTCAGGATGAAGCCGGGCGCCGTGAACAGAGGAAGTACGGCCTGCGTCTGCGTCGTGCTGGCTTCCGTAGCGACAAGACACTGGAAGGCTTCGACTTTGACTTTAATCCGGGCATTAACCAGCAACTCATCAACGACCTCGCTCAGTGCCGGTTCATCGAAGAGAAGGTCTCCGTTCTGATTGCCGGTCCCTGCGGAACTGGCAAGAGCCATATCGCGCAAGCCATTGGCCACTGCGCGGTTCGACTGGGCTACGATGTGATGTTCACCTCGCAGTCCAGCCTGCTCTCGCAGATCAATGCCGCTCGTGCTACCGGCGCCATCGAGCGCAAAATGCAGACTCTGATACGCGTCCCGCTGATCATCATCGACGACTTCGGCCTCAAGCCTTTCAAGCCAGGTCAAGACGAGGACTTCCACGACCTCATCGCCGAACGCTACGAGCGTACCGCGACCGTCATCACCAGCAATCTCGACTTCACTGAATGGGGCGAGGCGTTCCCGAACAAACTACTCGGGGCCTCAACACTCGATCGGCTTCGTCATGCTGCGTACCGGCTGGTTCTCGACGGGAAAAGCTATCGCACCCCACGGGCTGAACCTGAAGCCGATAAATCAGTGGAGGTTGCAAAGGCACCTAAAACTGCGAAATAATCACCCCGTCTGAAGCGCTGAAACCGCGCACCGCCGTGGCGCCTTTAGGGCGAACATTGGTGGCTCCATTAGCTGATCAGTGACACGCCCCCATATCTTCGGCGACCAATTGTCTCTCGAAGCCCTGGAGATAGGACCAGACGAGGGCTACGAATTCTCTGTGATCGCCGACGCGGAACAGGACCTGTTCGTCACCTTCCAGACGCTCTTTG
>JBATFE010000369.1:0-3386 GCA_049664445.1 Gammaproteobacteria bacterium | reverse complement strand
GCACGGTCAAACAGCGGCACCAGGAAGCCCGCACCGAGCGCCAGCACAAAGATGCCGAGCGGGTGCAACAGCACCTCTGTCACCAGGGCGGTTACCATTTCGACTCCGTGCACTCGTCGATCATCAGTGTCCTGCGTGTCCGGTAAATGCGTACCGCGTATGACAGCATCACCGCGGTCACGCCCAGGCCGATGACGATGGCGGTCAGCACCAGCGCGGACGGTACCGGGTCGACGATGCGGCTGGCGGCCTCGGCCATGGGCACGGCGGCGTCGATGATCGGTGCGGTGCCGCCGGTGACGTAACCGATGGACACCATGACCATGTGGATGCCAGTATCGAGCAGCGAAAAGCCGACGATCATGCGAATGATATTGCGTTGCGTGAGGATGCCCCACAGCCCGATTAGCACCAGCCCGAGGCCACTGCACAGTACGATCAGTGAAATCGGGATGTCGGTGAGGACACTCATAACGGACCGCTGTCCTCCTTGCGGAAGCGGTCGAGTACCGCGCTGAGTTCGAAGCCGACCTTGAGGCCGACGAACACATAAATCAGCGGAATGGCGCCGGCACTGAAGAGGCTGCCATAGGTACCGAGACCCATGATGCGGTTGTCGAGGAAGCCGCCTGCCAGGACCACGCCAAGCACGCCGATCACCACGTAGCTGAAGCCGGAGAGCGATTCGGTCATGGCGACCATCAGGCGGCTGATATGCGATTCGGGTAGCGCCAGCAGCAGGAACATGGTGCCGGACGCGATGATCGCACCGCCCTGGAAGCCGCCGCCGGGCGACAGGTGGCCGTTCAGGAAGACGTAGATGCCGAACAGGATGACCATCGGCAGCAGCAGCTGGGTGGCGGTTTCGACGATTTCACTGGCGGGTTTGTGCGTACCTGCGGTTTCCTCTGCACGGTCGCCTTTTTCCAGGTCTTCGTCGTCGTCCTTGCGCCGCGTGCGGCGCAGCAGCAGGCCGACGCCGGCGGCGGAGATGAATAGCACGGTGACCTCGCCGAGGGTATCGAGGCCGCGGTAGGTGACCACCACGGCGGTCACCAGGTTGGCGGCGCCGAGTTCTGCCGGCCCCTGCTCGGCGTAGTAGTGTGCCAGTGGTGAGAGTGACGTTTTCTCACTGTAGTTGGCCGCTAGGTCGAGAAACATAAGCGCCAGCAAGACCAGCACCAGGAAGATGACAATGCGCTTGATCATGGGCGCGGGTCCTCTGGCAGGGCCGGCTGCTCCCTGGAGACGTCGTTTGCAGTGGTGTCCAGCTGGTCGATCACGGTGGATTCGGTCTCCGCGGTGCCGATAGCGTGCGCGGCACGCGCCAGGGCATGCGAGGACACCGGGTTGGTGAGCATCACAAAGAAGATCAGGATGATCAGCTTGAAGGTCCAGGCCGGGTGCAGGAAGGCGAGCCCGACCAGGATCAGGATGGTGCCCAGGGTGGTGGCCTTGGTGCCGGTCTGGATACGGTTGTAGGTGTCCGGCATGCGCAGTACACCGAGGCCCGCGGAGAACAGGAAAACCGCCCCACCGAGCAGAAACAGGCTGCCGATCACCTCGCTCACGGGTTAGTCCTCGTCCCGGGTCTTGCGAATGGCATAGAGGAAAATCATGGTCGACAGGCCCGAGCCGATCGAGGCCTCGGTCATGGCAACGTCGGGTGCCGCCAGCACCACGTAGACCACGGCGGCGAACAGGCTGGCGAGGCCGGCGCTGATCACGGCACTGACCATGCTGTCGAGCTGCACGGCGAGCAGGCCGCTGATGAGGATTCCGCCGCAGAGCAGCAGGGTGAGTAAGGTGATCATCATGGTGTGGCTCCCTGCGCGACTAGATGCCTTTTTCGAGGAAACGGGCAACGGCGAGCACGCCGAGGAAGCTCAGCAGGCCGTAGACCAGGGCCACATCGAGGTAGATATAGCGGTTGGCGACATGCGCCAGCAGACCGATCACCGCAATGGCGATGAGGGTCAGCAGGTCGATGGCGACCACCCGGTCGACCGTGTCTGGCCCGATAACCAGGCGAATGATGCCGAAGGCGATGCTGAAGAAGATCAGTATGAAGGCGATATTCAGGGCGATATTAACCATAAATCACCTTCAGGTATTTCTCGAAGCGCCCGGCAATCTCCTGCGTGGCCGCGACCGGGTCCGTTGCGGTGACGTTGATCCAGTGGATGAACAGCGAGTCGCCACGCATGTCCACCACCAGGGTACCCGGCGTCAGCGTGATGGAGTTGGCCAGCGCCAGGCGGCCGATGGGCGATTGCAGATTCGTCCTGATCTCGACGATGCCGGGGTGAATGTCGATGTGCGGGCTGAACACGTAGCGCATCACGTTGAGGTTGGCCTTCACCAGTTCGAAGAGGAACACGCCAAGGTAGAGCAGGTAGTTGTAGATCACCCGGGGTGACCAGCGGATGACGCTGTAGACACGCGAAAAGGCGGCAAAGGCAAACGCGATGGCCGCCGTGATCACCACGCCGGTGAGCACGGTATCGGTAGCGAGCGTGCCGTTGGCAATCAGCCAGATCAGCAGCAGCGTCAACCACAGGTTGAGGAATTGCAGCGGCAGGTTTATCGACGGTGACAACATTGCGGCGCTAGTCTACTCTGCCATCTGTTCAAGTAAAAGTGGGCAATTGTTAGATTTACATTAGCTTGCCGCAGCTGCATGGCATTGTGCCGTGACGGTGCAGAAATTCACCTGATTGCCCCGTCAGGCAGCCCCTGCAGGGTGCAATTGCACCTATTTGGTGAGCATCTGACAGGAACTGCAGTCGGGTGGCAGTGAGCGCTACGTTGCGGAAGGGTACATGCAAGAAATCTCACCAGCATGCCTGCAGGAGCGCCGCCCCCGGCGCTCCTGCAGGTTGTCTGTTATTGATTAACGGGGCCGCTCATGCCTCGTCCAACAGGACCGCATGGGCCGCGGCAAGGCGTGCTATCGGCACCCGCGGGCCGGAGCAGGACACATAGCTCAGGCCAATGCTGTGGCAGAAGCCGATAGAGTCGGGGTGTCCACCGTGTTCACCGCAGATCCCCACCTTCATGCCCGGACGCGTCTCGCGTCCCCACTCGACAGCCAGTTTCATCAGCTGACCGACACCCTTGATATCCAGCACCTCGAACGGATTGTCCTGCAGTATCCCGAGTTCGTTATACATCGGCAGGAACTTGTTCTCGGCATCCTCACGGGAGAACGAGAAGGTCGCCTGGGTCAGGTCATTGGTGCCGAAAGAGAAGAACTCGGCTTCCTCGGCGAGGCTGCCGGCGCGCATACAGGAGCGCACCACCTCCATCATGGAGCCGAACTTGAAGTCCACCTTGACGCCGTATTTGTCCTCGACCACCGTGCGTACGGCATCGACATAACTCTT
>JBATFE010000368.1:0-1674 GCA_049664445.1 Gammaproteobacteria bacterium | reverse complement strand
GAGCAACACGGTGCAGGTCGCCCGCCCGGTCGACTTCCAGGCGGGATTTTCATTTCCCAGTGCACACACCAGCATGAGTACGGCTGTCTACGGATTCCTGGCATTGATGATTGCCCGCGAACTGCATGTGCAACGCCGCTGGATTCCCTATTCTGCGGCTGGCCTGGTCATCATACTGGTCGCCATGTCACGTCTGTATCTCGGTGTGCACTGGTTCTCCGATGTGCTCGCGGGACTCAGCCTCGGTCTCGCCTGGGTAGCCCTCATCGGTATCGCCTATGACCGTCACCCGGCGCCTGCCCTGCCCGTCAAAGGCCTTGTAACCGTGTCCTTGCTGCTAATGACCCTATCCGGCTCGTGGTACACCCATCGCTATTTCACGCAGGAACTGGCACTTTACTCACCACAGGTCGAAATACACAGGATTAGCCTGTCCACATGGAAGACCATTGGCTGGCAACAGTTACCGGTTCATCGTCTGGACATTGAAGGCACCAACGAGCAACCCATGAATTTCCAGTGGGCCGGATCGCTGGCTGCATTAGAAGCCAAATTACACCAACAGGGATGGGAGACGGCACCGCCAATAAGTCCGATGAACACCATGAACTGGCTGGCACCCGAGCCCGACATCAGCACGCTCCCCATTCTCCCGCAGGTCAACGATGGCCGGCATCAGGAGTTGCTGCTGGTTGCACCACATTCAGCACAGGACACCTTTCTGACCGTGATGCGCTTATGGCCATCAAACCACGAACTGATTAGCGATAACGCACCTGTTTGGGTAGGTAATGTCAGCAAGCTTTATGTCGAGCAGCAAATACCGCTGATTGGCTATTTGCGCACCGCACCTGATTTTGATGGTCCCATGCAGCTTTTACATACCGTACTGAGACAGTTACCCGGTATCGCCACGACACAACGCGACAGGACATTCCCAAAAGAAAATCCCCGCTGGAGCGGGGAAGTGTTGCTGGCCTGGGAGACAGCACGACATGGAGGCGGATAACCTCTGTGGTTACATTACCCTCTTTCTTACCGACTGCGAATAATCACTTTCGACTCCGCTTGTGTCATAGGTGGTCATCACCACATAGTATTTCCCGAGGGGTACACCGGTCACGGTCGCCGACTGCGCCGCTCCATCCTTGATGTCCGCGCCTTTAACATATTCACCTTTCTTCTTGCCGTAGTAGAGTCGATAGCCGTCAATATCAGACAGTGACAGCGGTTCACCGTCGGTTCGGGTTGCTGGCGCGGACCAGCTCAGTTCCAGAACCCCGTTTTTGGCATTATCTGCATTACTGGAGGCCTCGACGGTGGTGGCTGAACTACTCGACTCAGAACTTACACGATAGGCATCAGGTACCTTCTTTGTGGCCGAGCTACTCGAACCGCCGCCGCCACACGCGACCAACTGCGTGACAACAAAAGACAAGAGAAATAACTTCAATGTGGAGAAAGACCTGTCTTGATGTACATTTCGTGCCAGTTTCATAATTACTTACCTTCTAGTAGTGCCTGTCGGCATAGCCGAAGGCAGTCAGTTAATAAAAAAGGTTACGGGGAATCCGTTGCGAATAAAAAAACGGCATATCACCAGATGCGCAATGCGA
Organism: Gammaproteobacteria bacterium; assembly: GCA_049664445.1. GTDB lineage: Bacteria > Pseudomonadota > Gammaproteobacteria > UBA9214 > UBA9214 > UBA9214. The sequence goes on along the minus strand of JBATFE010000368.1, from coordinate 58 downwards.
CAAGCTTGCACTATGTAAGTTGCGCGAACATTCCGACCGCATACCGCAATCAATCACA
>JBATFE010000367.1:0-10386 GCA_049664445.1 Gammaproteobacteria bacterium | reverse complement strand
GCTCCACCCAGAGCTGCGACAGTCGCCGAGCCCGACATCAAGGGCTGGTTTGTTCAAGTCGGTAGTTTCGGGCAGGAAATAAATGCCAGCGGCCTGAGTGAGCGCCTCAAGTCTGCGGGTTACCCGGCCCGGCTGCAAAAAGTCGCCATCGGAAAAGGCTATGCCTACCGGGTGCTGGTCGGGCCCGCCAGTTCGAGAACCGCGGCAGAAAAGACTGCTGCCCGCCTCAAGTCCGCTCAGCAACTGGCCGGGATGGTCATCGAATACCCCTGACGCGCCATGATACTGATGATCGTAGCCGCTAATGGCGCAGTTCTGCTAAAATGTTCACGTTGGAACATCCCGTTAAATTCCCAATGACCGGGAAATACCGGTCCAAGACCCAGAGGTAATTATGGCATTTGCCTGGATTGATGTGGTGATACTCGCACTGATTGCGTTGTCTGCAATCCTGAGTTTGTTCCGCGGCTTCGTCAGGGAAGCTGTCGCCCTCGCAACCTGGCTGGTCGCCCTGTGGGTGGCAATGGCATTTTACCAGGATCTGGCCAGCATGCTTTCGCAATGGATTCCGGCCCCTTCTGCACAAAAGATCACGGCATTCGCCGTTCTGTTTATCTGTGTCCTGCTGCTGGGTGCCATTGTCAACTTTCTTGCCGGCAAGCTCGTTGACAAGACCGGGCTGACAGGAACGGATAAATTGCTCGGCATTGTCTTTGGCGTTGCCAGAGGTGGCGTTATCGTTGCCATACTCGTGTTGCTTGCCGGACTGACGCCGCTCCCCCAGGATCCCTGGTGGCAGGATTCACAATTTATTGGCTATTTCCAGGAACTGGCCATCTGGTTACGCAGCTACCTGCCGAATGAAATCGCTGACAATATCAGCTATGCATAGCGAAATACCGCGCAGCATTTATTGAGGATCGCCTATGTGCGGCATCATCGGCATGGTTGCCCACAGTCCCGTCAATCAGGCCATTTATGACGGACTGACAGTACTGCAACATCGCGGACAGGATGCAGCAGGCATCATCACCTGTGACGGGGAGCGGCTGCACCTGCGCAAGAGCAATGGCCTGGTACGCGATGTCTTCCATACACGACACATGCTGCGCCTGCTCGGCAATATGGGCATCGGCCATGTTCGTTATCCGACTGCGGGATGCGAGAGTTCAGCGGAAGCCCAGCCCTTTTATGTCAATTCCCCCTATGGCATCAGCCTGGCACACAACGGCAATCTCACCAATTCCAACAAGCTGAAACAGGAACTGTTCCAGGAAGACCTCCGCCAGATCAATACTGACTCGGATTCAGAAGTCCTGCTGAATGTGTTTGCACATGAGCTGCAGCGACATGCCAAGTTGACAATGGAGGTCGCGGACGTGTTCAGGGCAGTGGCCGGCGTGCACCGCCGCTGTCGGGGTGCCTATGCTGCGGTTGCCATGATCACCGGCCATGGTGTGGTTGCGTTCCGGGATCCGTACGGAATTCGTCCACTGGTCTACGGCAAACACCAGTCGCCCCAGGGCACCGACTACATGATGGCCTCGGAAAGCGTCGCCCTGGATGTGCTCGGCTACGAACTGATTCGGGATGTCGCGCCCGGGGAGGCGGTATTTATTTCCCTGGATGGCCAGATATACACGCATCAATGTGCGGACAATCCATCGGTAACCCCCTGTATTTTCGAGTATGTCTACCTCGCAAGGCCAGACTCGATCATCGACGATGTGTCCGTGTACAAGGCGCGTTTGAGAATGGGCGACAAACTTGCCAACAAGTTGCGCAAACTGCGGCCGGACCATGATATCGACGTGGTCATCCCGATACCCGATACCAGCCGCACCTCCGCCTCGCAACTGGCGAGCAACCTTGGAATCAAGTATCGAGAGGGATTCATCAAGAACCGCTATATCGGGCGGACATTCATCATGCCGGGACAGCAACAGCGCAAGAAGTCCGTTCGCCAGAAACTGAATGCGATTGACCTTGAATTCCGCGGCAAGAATGTCTTACTGGTGGATGATTCAATCGTGCGGGGAACGACGTCTTCCCAGATTATCGACATGGCGCGTGAGGCAGGTGCGAACAAGGTCTATTTTGCATCGGCATCACCCCCCGTCAGGTATCCGAACGTGTACGGTATTGATATGCCCACCAGCAGCGAGCTGATCGCACACACCCGTACGGAAGAGGAAATCTGCAAGGAAATCGGTGCAGACTGGTTATTGTTTCAGGACATGGAAGACCTGGTGGATGCCGTCAAGAAGGGGAGTCCGGATATCAGCGGCTTCGATGCTTCGGTGTTTACCGGGGATTATGTCACGGGCGATATCGATCATCGTTACCTTGATGATCTGCAAACAGCACGCAGCGATGCCGCCAAGACAAAACGCCGTAACAGTGATGATGATATTATTGACCTGCATAACAGCGCCTGAACAGGGCTGCTCATAGATTGACAGCCAGCAGATGCTCGATTAGCCTTACCTGCAGTTTGCGCCGATTTGATATCAGCTTGCGGGCGCCTGATAAATTCAGCTAAAGCGACGGCACCTGCTTTCGTTTGGCTGAAAGCGGGTTTTTTTATGCCTGGAAGAGGCTCGTCACTGGAGGGTGCCATGCCAGATTATGATGAATTCGAGATAGCCACACGGGCGGTGCGTGCCGGTCAGCGACGCACGCCGGAGGGTGAACATTCTGAAGCCATCTTTCCGACCTCGAGCTACGTGTTCGCGAATGCCGCACAAGCGGCGGCACGTTTTTCAGGCGAGCAGCCCGGCAACATCTATTCACGCTTTACCAACCCGACTGTCAGGACATTTGAAGAGCGGCTCGCCTCGATGGAGGGCGGCGAATGCTGTGTTGCCACCTCGTCCGGCATGGCCGCCATTCTCGCCACCTGTGCCGGGCTGCTGCAGGCAGGCGATCATATCGTTTCATCACGCGACATTTTCGGGACCACCACGGTACTTTTTTCTAGCTACCTGACACGCTTTGGCATCGAGACGACCTTTGTGCCAGTGGCGGACAGCGACAGCTGGGAGGCGGCGATTCGCGCGGAGACGCGCATGTTGTTCCTGGAAACGCCCTCCAACCCGCTAACGGAAATCGCCGATATAAAACGCCTGTCCGCACTGGCACGGTCGAACAACTGTGTGCTGGTGGTCGACAACTGCTTTTGCACGCCGATACTGCAACAACCGCTGGCACTCGGCGCGGATATCGTCATTCACTCGGCAACCAAGTACCTGGACGGCCAGGGGCGCTGTATCGGAGGCGCGGTCGTTGGTGGCAGTGAGCTCGTTGGCAAGGAGGTGTACGGCTTCCTGCGCACGGCCGGACCCACCATGAGCCCGTTTAATGCCTGGGTATTTCTCAAAGGACTGGAAACACTGCCTCTCAGGATGCTGGCGCATAGCAGCAGCGCTCTCAGCCTGGCGCAGTGGCTGGAACAGCAGCCGGCCGTCGTGCGGGTTCATCATCCGGGACTGCCATCACACCCGCAGTATGAACTGGCAAGCCGCCAGCAGTCTGGCTTCGGCGGCATCGTGTCGTTTGAATTAGAGGGTGGCCAGCAGCAGGCCTGGGCATTCATCGATGCCCTGCGGATTTTCTCAATCACGGCCAATCTGGGGGATGCCAAGAGTACCGTCACCCACCCGGCGACAACCACACATGGACGCCTGACCCCGGAACAGCGGGCGGATGCTGGTATCTCGGATGGCCTGATCCGACTGGCTGTCGGTCTTGAGGCCGTCAACGATCTGCAAGCCGACCTCGCTGCGGGGTTTGCCGCTCTGGAATGCTGACACATGCCTGAGTCAGGCAGGTGAACAGCGCCATGACGCAGGCAACCCGGACAGCCGCACGCCGGCTTGTCTACGAGCTCTACCAGGCCGGCCTCGCGGCCATACACGGCCAACGCTGTGTGGCAGATTACCTGTCGCGTAACCCGCCGCGACAGCCCGTTGCGCTTGTCGCGGTGGGCAAGGCCGCCAGCGCCATGACACTCGGTGCCCTGGAGGCTTTGGGCAGGCAGATCATCAAGGGCCTGGTCATTACCAAAACCGGCCATAGTGACGCGCAACTGCAGCGGGATCCACGTCTCCGCTGCATCGAATCCGGCCACCCGCTACCGAATAGCGACAGTCTGCTGGCCGGGAACGCGCTCTGTCAGTTCATCGAAACCACAACGGATACGACCGCGCTGCTGTTCCTGATATCGGGCGGGACCTCGAGCCTGGTCGAGGTCTTGCGCGGTGATTTGCAACTGCAGCAGCTGGTGCGTGCCAATCAGTGGCTGATGGGCAGCGGCTTGCCCATTGATGAAATCAACCGGGTACGGCGAACACTGTCACTGATCAAGGGCGGTGGTTTGCTCAACTATGTAAAGGGCAGGCCGGCAACGGTATTGCTGATCTCCGATGTACCCGGTGATGATCCATGCACCATTGGTTCCGGTATGCTGGTGACGGGTGATCGATCATCGGTGACCGCAGCCTTGCCCGAATGGCTGCAGCAGCCGGGGTTGCCTGAAGCCGAAAACAGGCACCCGGCAGCGACTGTCGATCACCACATTATTGCAACCAACAGCGATGCATTGCAGGCCGCCGCTGACAAGGGCAGGGCACGGGGTCACGCTGCAACGGTCATGCAGGAGCCACTGGCCGGTGATGCACAGCTTGCCGGGCAGGCAATCGTATTACAACTGGAGAGCTTGCCGGATGGTATCTACCTCTGGGGTGGCGAAACAACGGTGAGCTTGCCGGCGAGCGCCGGAACGGGTGGCAGGAACCAGCACCTGGCACTGTCTGCCGCACAGGCCCTGGACGCACATGATGACATCGTTATTCTGGCTGCCGGTACGGATGGCACGGACGGTCCGACCGACTATGCCGGTGCTATCGTTGACGCCAGCACCCACGAACGCGGGCAGGCGAAAGGCCTTGTTGCACATACCTGCCTGCAGCAGGCAGACTCGGGCCGCTATCTGGCGGCATGCGGTGACCTGTTGCAGACAGGACCGACCGGTACTAATGTCATGGACATGGTGATTGCATACAAAGGCAACTGCGCGCCTGTCGATCAGGCCGGTCTAGAGGAAAATACATGATCAAGGCAGTGACAAACCGCTATCGAATACAATTGCTCGCGAGCATGGCGATGACCCTGCTGGGGACGGCATGCAGTCAGTCAGAAGCGCCGCCGGCCGGGCAGGTTGCCACGGTAACAGACGTCAGCGTGGTTTCCTATCTGGAACGCGAGGCCGGCACCGACACCTACCCGGTGAGAATACTGGTGAGTCCTGATTATGTTCGATACGACGATGGCTATGACGAGAGCGACTATGCATTGCTTGACCGTCGTACGCGCACGCTGTTCAGCGTGGCGCATGAGAGTTCCAGCGTACTCATCATCGAGAATCATCCCTTCAGCGGTCCGGTGCCCGCGGATCTGGCGTTGACCGAAGAGCGCCTCGTGGACACTGACGCACCCACCATTGCCGGCAAACAACCGCTGCATGTTACATACCTCGCGGACGGAACCCCGTGCTACCAGGCCGTCTCGGTTGGCGGACTCATGGACGAGGCCGTCGCCGGCATGGCCGAGTATGCAACGGCGCTGGCCGAGAGGCAGTTGCATGATATGCAGTCCGTGCCGGACGCCATACGGACACCCTGTTTCCTGTCACGCTATGCCTATGCATCCGCACGACATTACACCCACGGACTGCCGGTGCAGCTGTGGGATGATGCCGGCTATGACAGTTCTTTAACTGATTTTCGCAGCGGCGAAACGGTCTCGGCGACGTTGTTCAAGGTACCGGACGGCTATGAAAGCATCCTGCTGGGACAGTAACGGCCTAGTCAGCCAGCGGTATCTGAAGCTCCTGCAATTCACATCCCGCGGGTGAGCACAGCAGCACGCTGCCTTGTTCATACCAGTCGCCAAGCACAATGCGCTGCGCCGGGTGGCCGGCCACTTTCAGGTCATGGATCGCCGGACGGTGCGTATGGCCGTGTATCAGGCGCTGCACATGATGCTCTGCCATGACACGGTCAACGGCATCACGGTTTGCATCCATAATAGATTCCGCCTTGCCGCTGGTCTGTTCACGGCTGCTGGCACGCATTTCCTGTGCCATTTGCCGCCGCTGCTCCAGCGGCCTCGACAGCAGTGCCTGCTGCCATTGGGGATTACGCACCTGCTCACGAAAGGCCATGTACCCGGTATCGTCGGTACATAGCATGTCACCGTGCATCAGCAGGGTAGGTGTGCCATACAGATCTATACGGATCGGGTCATCCAGCAGGGTACAACCACAGCGTTCGGCAAATGCGGGCCCGAGCAGGAAGTCACGGTTGCCGTGCATGATAAAGACCGGTGTACCTGCCTCGGTGCAAGCCTTCAGGCCCTGGCACACCGCCTGGTTCATCGCGCCGTTGTCATCATCGCCAATCCAGGCCTCAAACAGGTCACCGAGAATATAGAGGGCCTCGGCGCCTGTCGCCCGTGTGGCAAGAAAATCAAGAAACAGTTGCGTCACAACCGGACGCTCGGGATCCAGGTGCAAATCGGAAATAAACAGCGTGTCCGGCATGGCAACAGTAGCAAGGCTGCGTTATTCCTCGACGGTCACTTTCTCGATAATGACATCCTCGAGGGGAACATTCTGGTGTCCGGAGCTGTTCCCTGTCTGAACCTTTTCGATAGCTTCCACCACATCCATGCCGTCGGTGACATGGCCGAATACCGCATAGCCCCAGCCTTGCGGGGTAGGCGACTGATGGTCCAGAAAACTGTTATCAGCGACGTTGATAAAAAATTGCGAGGTTGCGGAATTCGGGTCACTGGTGCGCGCCATCGCCACCGTGCCCTTTTTGTTTTTCAAGCCGTTATCTGCCTCGATTTCGATGGGCGATTTGGTGGCCTTTTGTTTCATGTCGGAATCAAAGCCACCGCCCTGGATCATGAAGCCGGGAATGACGCGGTGGAATACGGTACCGTCATAATGTCCAGCCCTGGCGTATGCGACGAAATTATCGACCGTTGTCGGTGCCTTTTCACGATCCAGCTCCAGCGTGATCACACCCTTGCTCGTTTCCATGGTGACCTTGACCATGTTTGCTCCTTTTGCGTTAGATTGATTATCCTGAGAATAGCCGGTCAGAGGTATCAAACCGGTTACGATAGCCAGCATCAGGCCAAATAACTGTTTCATAGATGACTCCCGGTATATTACAGCGGTGCCAATGATATAAGCTCTGGCAGTGTTTACAAGCCCCCGCAAGACATGGACGGATTTTGTAGCCGCAACGGCTTTCCGTTACCATCCACCCGCAAAATCGTAATACTGACCAGGAAACAGCCAGGCCCGATGCTAAAAATCTATAATACACTGACCAGTCAGAAAGATACCTTTGTGCCCATTGAAGCGGGCAAGGTGCGCATGTATGTCTGCGGCATGACCGTCTATGACTACTGTCATCTCGGACATGCCCGCGTCATGGTGGTGTTTGACGTGGTCGTTCGCTACCTGCGCGCACGTGGCTACGAGGTCACCTATGTGCGCAATATTACGGATGTGGATGACAAGATAATCCAGCGCGCAAATGAAAATGGCGAGGATATCCACACGCTCACGGAACGTTTCATCACCATAATGAACGAGGACGCCGCCGCGCTGGGGGTTCAGCCGCCCGATATCGAACCCAGGGCAACCGCCTCGATGGACGCTATCGTTGCCATGATCAGGCGGCTTGTCGACAACGGCCATGCCTACCAGGGAAGCAATGGTGATGTCTACTACGACGTCAGCGGCTTCAGGAATTACGGCATGCTTTCGGGGAAGAACCTGGAAGACCTGCAGGCCGGGTCACGGGTTGCCGTGGACGAGTCCAAGGATGATCCGCTGGACTTTGTTCTCTGGAAGGTCGCGAAACCGGGCGAACCCAGCTGGCCCTCGCCCTGGGGCGATGGCCGGCCCGGCTGGCACATAGAATGCTCTGCCATGTCCACCCGCTGCCTGGGTGCACATTTCGATATTCATGGCGGCGGCATGGACCTGAAATTCCCCCATCATGAGAACGAGATCGCCCAGGCGGAAGCAGCCACCGGGGAACATTTTGTGAACTACTGGATGCACAACGGCTTTGTCAGGGTTGACGACGAGAAGATGTCGAAGTCACTGGGTAATTTTTTTACCGTCCGGGAAATACTGAAATCCTACCGTGCCGAGGAAATCCGCTATTTTATTCTTGCCAGTCATTACCGCAGCCCGCTGAATTATTCACAGGAAAACCTCGAGAACGGCAAGGCTGCGCTGACCCGCCTGTACTCCACCTTGCGTGGCCTGTCGCCGGTCGTTGCAGCAGATGCAATCTGTGATGCTTACAACGACGCCTTTTACAAGGCAATGGATGATGACTTCAACACCCCGGAGGCGATTGCCGTGATGTTCGAACTGGCACGCGAGGTCAACAAGCACAAGCAACTGCAGCCGCATACAGCGAATCTGCTGGCGGGCTGTTTATGCAGTCTCGGCAGCATTCTCGGCCTGCTGCAAGTGGATCCGGAGGTTTATTTACGGGACACGGCACCCGGACAGTCTGATGTGCCAGGCACATTATCCAGCGAGGCAGTGGAAGCGTTGATTGCACGCCGGCTGCAGGCGCGCACCGATAAAAACTGGGCAGAGGCAGACCGGATACGTGATGAGCTCGAAGCCGCCGGCATTATTCTCGAAGACGGTGCCTCAGGGACCCGCTGGCGCCGCAGCTAGGAGACGGCGTCAGGCATGCGAGCCTTCCGCGGCGTACAGCGTATTTTGCAGCAGCGTGGCTACCGTCATGGGACCCACACCACCCGGCACCGGTGTAATCCAGGCTGCGCGTTCGTAAGCGGCATCGAATTCAATATCACCCACCAGTTTTCCGCTTTCAAGGCGGTTCATTCCGACATCGATGACGGTGGATCCGGGTTTCACCCAGGCGCCCTTTACAATACCCGGCTTGCCCACGGCAACAACCAGAATATCCGCTCGCGCCACATGCTCCTCGAGGTGTCGCGTGAAACGGTGGCAGGTCGTGACAGTCGAACCGGCCAGTAGCAGTTCCAGATTCATGGGGCGTCCGACGATATTGGATGCGCCCACAACCACGGCCTCACGGCCGTAAAAGGTTTCTTCCGTATGTTCAAGCAGGGTAATAACGCCGTGCGGGGTACAGGAACGCAAAGCCGGGCGGCGCAGGGCCAGTCGCCCGATATTATAGGGATGAAATCCATCGACATCCTTGTCGGGCCGAATACGCTCTGTCACCTCGTCGGCATTGATGTGCTCCGGGAGGGGAAATTGAACCAGGATGCCGTCGATGTTGTTATCCCGGTTGAGTTCATCGATCAGGGCCAGCAATGCTGCTTCCGTTGTGTTTTCGGGCAGGGCATGTGAATGGGAGATGACGCCGGCCTCATCGCAGGCCAGACACTTGTTACGGACATAAATTTCAGAGGCCGGATCCTTGCCGACGAGTACCACGGCCAGACCCGGGAGGCGCAGACCTTTATCCCTGCGCTCGTCAATTTTTGCCCTAACGGTCTGGCGCACCTCGGCAGCGATTGCCTTGCCATCAATCAGTTTTGCAACCATGCGGAAACCCGGAGCGTCAGCCAATGAGGTGCGGATTCTCGCATGTGGCCAGCAATCAGCACAACACAGTGATGTGCCCGGCGGCCGCACATCCGCTCTTGCAGGATCAGAACATTGTGGCAGCGCCGCCCTCTGGAAGGGTGGCAGCATCGCTAATCACCCGATTGACCCTTATTGGGGTAGCACGTATCATCTGCGGGCTTGGATGGGTGGCAGGCTCGGCGCCCGAAGATAGCATACAGAAATCGGGGTATAGCGCAGCCTGGTAGCGCGCCTGCTTTGGGAGCAGGATGTCGGGAGTTCGAATCTCTCTACCCCGACCATTTTGATGAAGCAAGAGCAGGAAGCACTGCGCCCGTAGCTCAGCTGGATAGAGCATCGGCCTTCTAAGCCGAGGGTCGCAGGTTCGAGTCCTGCCGGGCGCGCCAAACATGATGTGAAAAGGTGTATCGGTTTTATAATACTGGTTTAATGGTGGGCGTAGCTCAGTTGGTAGAGCCCTGGATTGTGATTCCAGTCGTCGTGGGTTCGAGTCCCATCGTCCACCCCAATTCGGGCCGTTAGCTCAGCTGGTAGAGCAGGTGACTCTTAATCACTTGGTCGTAGGTTCGACTCCTACACGGCCCACCAGGTTTGCCCGTGCCAGGCACGGGTTTTTTGTGTCCTGTTATCAGGTTTTTGACCCTGCGATCTTTTGTCTGCCCGAGCCGCTTGCGTTACCTCGATGTCGTGAAAAATAA
>JBATFE010000366.1:0-5197 GCA_049664445.1 Gammaproteobacteria bacterium | reverse complement strand
AGCAGACCCGGCGTGGCATCTCGGTGCGCCATTTTGGCGATCTTAACGATGTCGCCGACCACTGTACCGTATGCCACAAGTGTCTCAACCCGTGCCCGGTGAACATCGACTTCGGTGATGTCTCGATCCGTATGCGCAAGATACTGAAACAGCGCGGGCAGAAACATTTCAACATCGGCAGCTGGGCGGCGATGCTGTTCCTGAATGTGAAACAGCCTGGCACGATCCGGGCGCTGCGTGTCGGCATGGCACAGCTCGGTTTCGCCGGCATCAACACCGCACACGCGCTGGCGAAACGGACAGGCCTGCTCGGTCGCGGCAACCGGGTGCCGCCGTCGACCACCGGACACACCGCGGTGAGTCAACAACTGGTCAACCTGGTACGCAAACCGATGCGCGCGCACGTGCCGTCGAAGCCGATGCGAGCACTGCTCGGCGCCGAAGACGCTACCCAGGTCGTGATCGTGCGCGACCCGCAGAAAACCACGGACGAATCCGATGCAGTGTTCTATTTTCCGGGCTGCGGTTCAGAGCGCCTGTTCACCCAGGTTGGGCTGGCGACCCTGGCGATGCTGTACCAGAGCGGCGCGAAAACCGTATTGCCGCCTGGTTATCTGTGCTGCGGCTACCCGCAGAGCGCCGCCGGTGACGCCGACAGGGGCCATGCGATCACGACCGAGAACCGCGTGCTGTTTCATCGTGTCGCGAACACACTGAACTACCTCGACATCAAGACTGTGATCGTCAGTTGTGGCACCTGCATGGATCAGCTGCTGAAATATGAATTCGACAGAATCTTCCCGGGTTGCCGCCTGCTCGACATCCACGAATACCTGATGGAGCAGGGTATCAGCCTGCAGGGTGAAAACAGCACACGCTACCTGTACCACGATCCCTGCCACACGCCGATGAAATCCTACAACCCGGTGAAAGTTGCTTCGACATTACTCGGCCAGGATGTGCTGCCTTCGGATCGCTGCTGTGGCGAGTCCGGCACGCTGGGCACCGCGCGCCCGGATATCGCCGAGCAGTTGCGCTATCGCAAACGGCAGGAGCTGCAGCAGGATCTGGTGCAACTCACCGGCAAGAATGTAACCACGCAAGGCAAGGTCAAACTGCTGACCTCGTGCCCGGCCTGCCAGCAGGGCCTTTCACGCTATACAGACGACACAGGTCTGGAGACCGACTTCATCGTGGTGGAACTGTGCAACCACAACCTCGGCGAAAACTGGCAGCGTGAGTTCGTCGCCAGCGCGAACGCCGGCGGCATCGAGCGGGTGTTATTGTAGTCGGTGAGGCCTCAACAAAGGCACAAGGTATTCGCCTGAAGCGCCTACTGTTGGCACGCTGCAAGCATTGCGCGGTATTGAAGTGCCCATCAATGGCCGCAGGTCAGATGGCTGGTTTTTCACTGCATGCTGGCATAGCGGCCAGGGTTTGCAAGAAGAAGATTAGCTACTTTGCCTTGACTTTGATCATATTACTCTGAGCGGACTCGTGTCCTTCAGATCATCGTTTGCGTTCAGACACAACCAGTTGGTTTGGGCAGTCCCCCGTATTTTGTGATCGGCTTCATTGGGCCGGTCATCCACATTTTGAACATCGCTTTCTGGTCTTCGCCCATGTATTTGGAAAACTTGCGAATGGGTGGCACCACAGCATGTTCCTCGTAATATTCGCGCGCCTTGAGTATTTGCTGCCACTTTGTATCGTCCAGTTCCACATCATCGACTTGTGCCATGGTGCGTGCGATCTCCGACGTCCACACACTGCTGTCGACCAGGTATCCGTCACTGTCGCGTTCCGGTAATTTCATTGCTTCACCTCACTAAAAATAGGATTAATTGCTGTTGCATATTTTCCCGTTCCTGAATATTCGCCTGAGTGGCTAACATCGTCCTCGGGAGATTGCGTAAGAATAACTATGTCTACCTCTGACGTTCTAAAAATGTACCTCCAGGAAAAATACCAATGTCAGGGAAAATATTATGGATATAAACATCAGCATCCATCTGGTAAGCATGAAAGTTTTCTCAGTCATATCGCCTGCCTCCTTGTCGCCGTGGGATACCGCGAATAAGAAACGAACCAGTGATCTGCAATATCGATTAATTGATTCAAATCAGCCGCCACGGTCCATATCTTCAGCAGGCTTGCCAAGAGCGTGCTCATAGGGGTGATTCAGCGGCATTTGCTTAAACTCTGCCTTGGTCTTTTCTGACTCGAAGTAAATGGTCAAATTACCATCCACAAGTGACGGGTGCCCGTTCACATCAATAATGTCCAGACCCGTCATCGGATCGATGGTGCAGATCAAATGGTCCGGTTCATGCAATCGGTGACTTTGTTCCCGGTCGCGCGGTAGCGCCGGTGAGGCAACCCAGTTAAGCTCTTCGAATCGGATGGGCGGCGAGTGCTGTAACGGTTTCTGGTTATTCATGATTAAATATCTCCTTGGTTATTGATGCCTGCCCGTTAGCACGGGGAGGCATCGATGTCAGTCGCAGAACCCGGCAGTCCTCTCGCCAGATCGGCAACGCGTCGATATGCCAACCGACGCCACCGGCGATGGCTTCGGGGTGATTGCTGTGGATCAGTTTCTCCATCACTACCAGATGGTTCACAGATGCGCCTGGTTACCACACACACTCGGGGGGTTGAGAACTGCCTGTGTCCTCGTTCTTCGAATGTGACAAACCTGCCGGATCGGTGAAAAAGCTGCGGGATACTTCTGCCAGGGAGGCACTCTGATTGCGAGTTTCCGTTGCCATTGCAGCAACCTCGTAGGGCTCGGAATGTATTTGCAACCTGATCGAATTGTCGTTCACGTAGCAAATCTTCTGCCTGTAAACATAGAATACCTGACTAATTTAGTCAAGTATTAATTAGGGGTATGGATGTCCGCCCGGTATGGTCATACATGCTCATTTTACGGCGTTCACCTGCTGCCAGCGGGCAAACGTCGGATGACGTCTTCGGGCCGAACCCGATACTACATGAGATTCTGATACAAGATTTCGCTGATCGGCTGGAGTCTGCTTTATTGCCGTTTAGGGCGGCCTGCACTCCATGTAACTGCATACACCTGTATCTTTACCGTTAGTCTAAGGACTAGACTTTTATTTATTCCCCCTCTCTATATTGCTCCCACAGAAATGCCGAATTCGCCTTCGTATTGGTAGTCTTTCCTGAAGTGTCGACATGATTAAGGAATGACACATGAGTAAAATTCGACAAGCACCCGCCATTTCCATTCACTCGCTGATTCTTTTGACACTTCTGGCGGCTATGCACGGCCTTGTGTTTGCCCAGAGCTATTCTGTCGAGTTGCCCGAGAATGCACGTGCGAAGAGCTACGGGAGCGGATGGGAGTGTGAACGAGGGTTTCGAGAGGATAACGGGACCTGCGCAGCAATTGGGGTGCCTGCAGATGCATACCCCACAAATTCGCGTTCCGGGAACGGTTGGAAATGCGATCGAGGTTATCGGAAGGTCAACGAGGCCTGCCCTTCCATCAAGGTCCCTCCGAATGCTTATCTGAATACCTCCGGCGATAGATGGAGATGCAATCGTGGGTATCGAGCGGTTGATGAAACCTGCGTTGCCATTCCTGTGCCGGCGAACGGATACCAGTATGCAATGCTCCAGCGCCAGGGATAATCTGCCTCATTAGTGTGGTTGATTTGCTTTCCAGGTACAATGCGAGGACACTGTGACAAGCACTTCGTCTGTCAGTACGCAAGTCACCCTGTCGTACAGCATTGACCTAATGGTCTTTATTGCTCGTCATACTCCTTTCTCGCGAACTTCGATCGGCCCTCGACCGATGTGCAACCTTTTGCTACAGGCAAGGAACAGGCACACCATACCGTTTCTTCTATTCATCCAGGAAAACCCCATGGCTCAATTTACACATAATGCACAAGATACCGAAACTTTCAGTCAATACGCAGGCATTCGCCTGGCGGAACTGATTGACCAGGGCTGGGACCGGAATAAATCCGCGAAACTGGCAATGCTAGAAGACATCAGCTTGACCGACCAACACTGGGATGTCATTGATTATCTGCGTAAGCAGTATCTCAAATACGGCCTGCCAAGATTTGCCAGGACAACAGCCCGTGCCCTAAACAGGCAATTCGCCACCCAGGGCGGAAGCAAGTATCTATATAGCCTGTTTGCGGGTGGTCCGGTCTCGCAAGGCAGCCGCCTTGCCAACCTGCGCACACCCGCAAATGCTACCGACGTATCCTTTGGCACCAGCTATTGAACGGCGCCGCGGCACAACGGGCACAGAACATAACCGTTTGCAGCGACCTGTCCAGGGAAGCAGCCGACCGTCTGGCTATCGAACGAGGCGAAGACGATGGCATGATCGTTCATCAGGATCTGACAGCAAGTGCACACAACATGAGGGATCTCAATGTCATCACAGCACGGTAATGGCGGTAACGGCGGCCCCTGGGGCGGCGGTGGTACACCACCCGATCTCGAGGTGCTGGTCCGGCAGGGGCGAGATCAGCTCAGGCAACTCATGCCAGGTGGTGGTTCACGCGGCCTCATCGCCCTGGCCCTGCTGGTGCTGGCCGGTCTTGGAGCATGGACTGCCTATTACACCGTGCCGAGTGACTCGGTCGCGGTCGTGCAACGCTTCGGCAAGTATCTCAAGGAAGTCCCGCCGGGACTGCATTTCAAACTGCCGCTGGGCATCGATGCGGCGACCATCGTTCCCGTCAAACGGCAGTTGAAGCAGGAATTCGGCTTCACC
The DNA here is from genome assembly GCA_049664445.1 of Gammaproteobacteria bacterium. GTDB lineage: Bacteria > Pseudomonadota > Gammaproteobacteria > UBA9214 > UBA9214 > UBA9214. The sequence continues at coordinate 429 of JBATFE010000366.1, read as the reverse complement.
ACCCCCGGTGCCAGCGATCCTTACCAGAGTCCTCGCGACGGCAACCGGCAAAAGCGGGAAACCGAGATGGTGACCGGTGACCTGAACGCCGCACTGGTTGAGTGGGTGGTGCAATACCGCATCTCGGACCCTGTCAAATTCCTGTTCGAGGTGCGGGAACCGAGTGAAACCCTGCGCTATGTTTCCGAATCCGTCATGCGGGAAGTTGTCGGCGATCGCACCGTGGACGAGGTCATCACCATCGGCCGCCAGGAAATCGAAACGGAAGCGCTCACCAAGATGCAGGCGCTCTCCACCAAGTCCGCCATGGGGATCAGCATCGACCAGGTGCAATTGAAGAACATCAATCCACCCGAACCGGTGCAGGAATCATTCAACGAGGTCAACCAGGCCCAGCAGGAGAAAGAGAAGCTGATCAACGAGGCGCGG
>JBATFE010000365.1:0-2908 GCA_049664445.1 Gammaproteobacteria bacterium | reverse complement strand
GCAGGATAGTTGCGGCGGCGACGTACATCAGCCATTCGGTGGCCGGAATCGCCGCCAGATAATCGAGTCCGAAGATGTAGATGGCGACCTTGAGTAGCGTAAACACGCCGGCCTTGACCACGGCGACAGCGTGCAGCAGGGCACTCACCGGTGTCGGTGCCACCATGGCGGCGGGCAGCCACAGGTGGAATGGCATGACCGCGGCCTTGCCGATGCCGAACACGAACAGTATCAGCAGCATGCTTGCGATGCCGGGCGTTACCGTGCCCTCGAGTATGCCGCCACTGCGAAAGTCCAGGGTACCGGTCAGTGACCAGGTCCAGATCAATGCCAGCAACAGCAGCATCACGGAGGTGCCCAGCAGATAACCGAGATACATGCGGCCACCCTCCCGGGCGGCATCGTCGCCGGCGTGGGTCACCAGCGGATAGGTCGACAGGGTCAGCAGTTCATAGAAAATGAACAGCGTGAACAGGTTGCCGGCAAACGCGATACCCATGACGCTGCCGAGTGCCACGGCAAAGTAACTGTAGAAAGACGTCTGACGCCATTCGTGGTGGCTGCGCAGGTAGCCAATGGAATAGACCGACGTCACCATCCACAGGAAACTCGCCAGCAGGGCAAACAGCATGCCCAGCGGTTCGACCTCGAAGCCGATTGTCAGTCCGGGTACAGGTTCAAGCAGGTCAATGGCTGGCCGGGCACCATGCAGCACGTCATCGTGCAATGAGTACACCAGCAGAAACAGACACCCGGACGTCAGCAGGGTGACGGCTTCCCGTGGATTCGGCCAGCGGCTTAATGCCGTGATCAGGGCAGGCGCCAGCAGTGGCAGGGCAACACAGGCCAGTACTGTTATTTCCGGACTCATGTTGCTGCGGCGTTCACGTATTTCACGGTAGCGATTGCCCGATCAGGCTGGCGGCGCCCTGTTGCGCTATCGCGGTGATCAGGCCGGCATCCAGTCCAACGTAGAGGTTTATGCCGATGAGCAGCCAGGTGGGTATGAGCATGCTGGCAGGCGCCTCCCTGACCTTGTGCATGTCAGCGCCGGGTGGATGGAAATAGGCCGCCTCCACGACGCGCCAGATATAAATCAGCGCGAGCAATGAACTCATCAGGACGAGGACAGCCAGCGGCCAGTAGCCATCCGTGAGCGCCGCGTTGACCAGATACCATTTACTGATAAAGCCGGCCGTCAACGGCACGCCGATCAGGCTCAGGCCGCCTGCCACGAACGCTGCCATGGTCCAGGGCATCTGTCTTGCAAGTCCGTGCATGCTATGAATTTCAACAGAGCCGAGGCGTAGAAAAATACAGCCCATGGCCATAAACAGCGCACCCTTTATCATGGCGTGGTTGAAGAGATGCAGCATGCCGGCGCTGACACCGGCCGAGGTCGCCAGGCTGATGCCCAGAATGATATAGCCGATCTGGGCCACACTGGAGTAGGCCAGCATGCGCTTGACATTGTCCTGAAAAATGGCGACCAGCGAGGCGATCAGTATGGCAGCGACCGCCAGCAGCATGAGGATCTCACCGACATGCATGGCGTTAAATGAAAACCGCAGTCCGAACAGCGTGAAGAAAAACCGCAGTAGCACGTAGACACCGACCTTGGTCGCCGTGGCGGCCATGAAGGCCGACACCACCGAGGGCGCAAAGCTATAGGCGTTCGGCAGCCAGATATGCAGCGGGAACAGTGCCAGTTTGATGCTGACGCCAACCGTGACAAAGGCAAAGGCTACCCGGACGGTGCGTGTATCCGCGACTTCAGGTAGTCGCTGGGAAATATCCAGCATGTTGAGCGTGCCGGTCATCATGTACAGCAGACCGATGCCAATCAGAATGAAGGTGGCGCCGATGGTGCCCATCACCAGGTACTGGTAGGCAGCGGTCAGGGCGCGGCGTGTGGGGCCCAGGCTGATCAACACATAGGAAGACAGTGAGGAGATTTCCAGGAACACGAACAGGTTGAAGGCGTCACCCGTGACCACGATACCCAGCAGGCCGGTCAGGCATAACAGGTAGCAGGTGTAGTAAACACCCGTGTGTTTCCTGTGTAATTCATGCTGAATGCTGCGCCAGGCATATGGCATCGTCACAGCGCCGACGGTGGCAATGATGAGGATCATCAGGGCGCCGGCCATGTCGATTCGGTACTCGATCCCCCACGGTGTGGCCCAGGCGCCGATGGCATAGGAAATCGTCCCCAGGGTATAGACCTGCTGCAACAGCAGCAGCGCCATCGCAAGTACCAGCCAGCTGATAATCAGTGCACAGGCCCAGGCATGACGAGGGTTGCGCAGCAACAGACAGGCCGGGGCGGAGACCAGCGGTATGACGACCTGCAGTGCGGGAAGGTTTGATAGCAGCATGTGACCGGCCTCAGTCTGCTTCGTCCTGCACGTGGATATCGTCTTCGTTGCTGGTACCGTAGGCTTCGTGGATGCGGACCACCAGCGCAAGCCCGAGGGCCGTGGTCGCGAGGCTGACCACGATGGCAGTGAGAATCAGCACGTGCGGCAGCGGGTTGGAGTACACACTGATGCCTGCCTCGATAATCGGTGCTGTACCACCCTCTATCTTTGCCATGCTGATAAAAAGAATGAAGACTGAGGTCTGGAAGATGAACAGTCCGACGATCTTCTTCACCAGGTTGGGGCGGGCGATGACGATATAGAAGCCGGTCATCATCAGGATGATGACGATCCAGTAGTTGTAGTGTCCCAGTAGATCGTGAATCAAATCATGCATCACATATCCTCTGGAAGGTTTCTAGTGCCGGCGGCTGACAAAGCCGTAATAGATAATGAGCATCACGGCAGCCACGGTAATGCCGACCCCCAGCTCGATGAGCATGATGCCGAGATGCTGCCCGGTAACCGGGTCGTCGGCGAGCACGCCG
>JBATFE010000364.1:0-2659 GCA_049664445.1 Gammaproteobacteria bacterium | reverse complement strand
TCTACATCGGGCTGCAGTACATCCCGCAATACATCGAGTGCGGCACCGTGGATTCCATCCTGGAGAGTCTCGAGAAGGCCAACAAGGAAACACCCTTCAACAGCGTCAAGGACATCCAGGACAGGATCGGCAAGCAGCTGGAAATGAATCAGATGGATGACCTGCGGGACAACTTCAAGGTCACGCAGGACGGCGAGATGTACATCGTCAGGGTGAGCTACGAAAGAGAGCTGAATCTCATCTACAAGAGGAAGCCCATGAAATACGAGAAAGTCATCCCCCTGAGATAACAGGTCACGAACGCCGTCTATTGAAGGTCCGGGAGATGACCAAACAAAAATTGCGCCCTGCCCCCTTTAGCAACGTGTATGCTGCTTTTTCCAGAGCGGGCGTTCATTTTTACAGGGGACATTTGAGATGTTGAAATTCATAAGCAAACACATTCTTACCGGGCTGATAACCATCCTGCCTGTGGTGCTCACCCTCTACCTGCTCTACTGGTTTGCGGTATCCGCAGAAGCGGTGCTGGGCGGCATGATCCAGCGATGGTTGCCGGAAAACTGGTACTGGCCCGGCATGGGCCTCGTTGCCGGGCTGCTGGCAGCATTCGTCACGGGACTACTCATGCACGCCTACGTGGTGCAAAACCTGTTTGCCAGCGGGGAGAAACTCCTCTACAACACCCCCGTGATCAAATCGATCTACCCGGCCCTGCGCGACTTCCTGAATTATTTTTCACCCACCAACAAGAAGGAATTCGAGCAGGTGGTGGCCGTCACGCTGGGTGATACCGGCATGCAGGTAATCGGCTTCGTGACCCAGGAAAATCCGGAACACCTGCCTGAAGATTTTCGCGGTCATGACAGTATCCTCGTCTACCTGCCGCTGAGTTACATGATCGGTGGCTATGCCGTACTGATGCCCCGCAGTGCCGTGCGGCCGCTAGACATGAATATGGAAGAAGCGATGCGCTTTACCCTGACAGCCGGCGTCACCGGCGCTACCCGACCCAGATAGAAGGGTGCGCTCTGCGCACCGGAAGGTACATGCAAGTTGTTGTTTTATGGCGCATCAAGTGCGCCCTACCGTTTCATGGTGCACGGAGTGCACCCCACAGTGATTGAACTACATAAATACATTATCAGTGATTACCGCAGATGCGCGAATCCAGTTACACTCAAGGGAAAACAACAGCCGGATTCCAGGTATTCGCTGCACACCACGCAAAATGACGAATAGATCGGAGCGATTCTGCTCTGGCCCCACTGATTAAAATGAACAAAAAAACCACCTCCATCGATCCCGGAAATCGTCAGGCCATTCTCGACGAAATCAACACCCTGCTCGAGTCCGCCAACGCCATCGATGAAACGCGTGCCAAAAAGGTACGCAAGGCAGCTGAGGCCCTGAACGACACCGCTACAACACCTGTCGACGGGGAAGACGAACACCCGCAAGACAACGGTCTGGATGCAAAAATCGAGACCGGGCTGGAAACTCTGCGGGCACGCGTACACAAACAGGTGGAGCGCCGCAACCGCGACTATGAAAAAGCGCTCCAGCTGACGGACCAACTGGAAGCCGCGCTCAAGGACAACGAACTGCGGCAGGCGGAACGCGCCTATCACAGCGTGATGTCGATCATGGGCGCTATCCCGGGGCTCTCAGAACAACGCTGGCGGGACATCGAAAAGCGGCTGAATCGCGTTCGCCCGCAGCTGCGCAAGCTCGAATCCTGGCGCCACTGGGGCACCACCCAGGCACGGCAGAATCTCATCAACGAGGTGACGCAGCTGATGGATGCCGGCCTGCCGCCGGAAAAACTCGCCGGGCGTATCAAGCAGGCACGCGACCAGTGGCATGACTGGGATAAATCCGGCGATCATGCCGGCAAGGAACTCTGGAAGACATTCGACCAGGCCTGCGAGAAGGCCTACAAACCCTGCATCGCGCATTTTGAAGAACTCAAGCAACGCCGCACGGAAAACCTCCGGCAGCGCCGTGCCATTATCGATGACCTGAACGCGCGCTACGCGTCAATCGACTGGAAACAGCCCGACTGGCGCGACATCGACAAAACCGTCAACCACGCACGCCGCGATTTCTACAAAACCGGTAATGTCGATTTCAAGCACCGCAAGGCTGTCGCCCGGGCACTGGATGAGGCACTTGAAAAATTCGAACAACACCTCTCAGGCGAACGCGACCGCTCTATGAGGGCCCGCGAAAGGCTCATCGCCACTATCGAGGCGCTCGGTGATGTGGCCAATGTGCGCGCTGCACTCGACCAGCTCGAGGCGCTGAAGACGCAATGGAAAATCACGGTCGCGGGAAGGCGCGAGCAGGAAAACAGACTGTGGAAACGCTTCCAGGCCGCCTGCGACATCACCTACCGGCGCCGCGATGCCGAGCGCAAGGATCAGGCTGCCGAACGCAATGAAAACCTGAAACAAAAACAGGCACTGATCGAGGAACTGACCCGTACCGCTGCGGCCGCTGACGATGAACTGCTCGCCAATGCCTCGACACTCGCCCGAATCAGCCAGCAGTGGGACGCCATCGGCTGGGTACCACGCCAGCAGGAAAAGAGCCTCGATAGCCAGTGGCGCAAGGCGCAGCAGCAATTCAGCAAGGCGCTCAAGGCCGCGGAATCCAGGGC
>JBATFE010000363.1:0-1815 GCA_049664445.1 Gammaproteobacteria bacterium | reverse complement strand
CACTATATACAACCAGGTCAGGCTGATTATAAAGGTATCCCAATAGCGCTGATGCCGCGATAAACGTAAACGAGAAAATAATAAACCAGACATTCTCTTTGATGACGTATATAAAACTGTTATCCGGGTATGTAATATGCTGGGAAAGCATGCGTGAGATAGATATATCTTTATTCTGCATTGTCGATTATGCGGGAGCACTGATTGCTTCAGTCGCGTTCAGTATCTGTTTTCCGAAATACCATCATGCTTTTATTCTCCAGCGGCTAACTTTTCGAATGCGTTACGAAAAATAATTCTTCTCAGAGATTTACATTACTGCTACAGACCCCGGGAAACAGTAGACTCCACCCATGGCCAGTCAAACATGCAATTTAATAATAGCCTTTATTTCATACATTAATGCCCTTAACCACAATATAATACCAGCCCGGCAGTAGCAACATTTGCTACCCCGTAACAAATACAACAGTCAAATAATTTCATATGGCATCTTCATGCACTAACTACAAGGACGTAACGGTTGCATTCATACTGCTGTTCATAATGCAGGCTATTCTGTCGATCGAGCTTGGTGTCTTTAACGGTATGCTGGGTGGCCCCGATGTGTATATGTGGTTGGTCCGGGCATTGCATTTACACGAGCACGGTAACTGGCTGGACCATGTCCTGTCCCGTGTAAACCCTCCTGATGGTTACGAACAGCACTGGACGCGGCCATTTGACATGGTATTGATCTCCGGGGCCTGGCTTGGGTCAGCCATTACCGAATTTGGACGCTCGCTCTTTATCTGGGGAGCCCTTGTCAGCCCCGTAATGGAAGTCCTTGCACTGTTTTCATTCCTCTGGCTGGTAATTCCGTTACTTGGCAATAAAGAGAACGGAGTAGCAGGAATATTATTCGTTACCCAGATAAGTATCGTGTCATCGTTCGTTGCCGGCAGGGCAGACCATCAAAGTCTGATCCTGCTTTTCTTTATCCTGTCAGTGGGCATTGGCCTGCGGATGCTGGGCAGACCTTTTAGTCGGCAGGTATGCTATCTGGCCGCGCTTGTAGGCGCCCTGGCTATCTGGGTCAGTGTGGAGTCAATACTTTTTCCTCTACTGACAATATTTTCATTCGGGTTATTTTGGTTATTTGGAAATTCCGGCACCACTCAAAAGCTGTTTCATTATACGGTTGCACTATTTCTGCTACAGCTCATTTTTCGCGTTGTTGAATTCGGGCCATCACGACTGCTAGAACCCGCACTTGACCAGATATCTATTGTCTACATTACCCTGTTCGGACTGATTGCACTCTTCTGGACTGTTGTTTATGGAATTGAACGGTATTCCGACAAAAACACCCGACTCCCCATCAAACTCTCCGGCGCCATTATCTGGGCTGTCGGTATGGCCATATTGCTCGAATATTGCTTCCCGGGTTTCTTCTCCGGACCCTGGGGCGGTATGGATGAACTATTCAGGCAGGTACACCATTTGCGGGTAAAAGAACTCCAGCCACTCATGCCACTAAGTGCATGGTCTGGTGGTGACTGGCTGGACCCGTTATCGTCTTTTAGCCTCTGGCTCGGAATCATCATTCCAGGCATTCCGGTACTGCTTTTCCTTTTATTCAGGTCAAAGGGGCCAATGCGCTTGTACTGGAGTTTCATCGGCATTCACTGTCTGGTCTACATCCCCTTGTCGCTCAACGAGGTTCGTTGGGCAGACTACGCAGTGATACTGATGTTGCCCGGCTATACATGGTTCATTGTAACACTCATGAAATACATCACTGAAATTTATAAGGGGCAGGGAGCAGGGCTGATA
>JBATFE010000362.1:0-1607 GCA_049664445.1 Gammaproteobacteria bacterium | reverse complement strand
CATGTACAACGATGAACGGGCCAGCCGCGAGGCGCAGCGTGTCGCGGCCATTGCACCCGCGGAGTGTGCCGCGCACGGCGCCAGCGCCAGCCTCGCGAAACTGCTGTGGTTGCTACGCACACCTGGCTGTCAACAGGCACGGCACATGCTGCACCAGGCCGACTGGCTGCTGGGCAGGCTGTGTGGCGACTTTGGCCACAGCGATGAGAACAATGCCCTGAAACTCGGCTACGACATCCTCAAGCGGCGCTGGCCCGACTGGCTGCAGGCACTGGATATCCCGCTGGCCCTGCTACCGCGGGTGGTGCCCGCCGGTCAGGCAATCGGCACACTGGCCCCGCACCTGGGCAAGCGCTGGGGCCTGTCCGGTGAGACACGCATCCTGGCCGGCACCACCGACAGTACCGCCAGTTTTATTGCCACCGGTGCCGGTCCCGGCGACGCGGTCACCTCGCTCGGCAGCACGCTGGTGCTGAAACTGCTGGCAAGCCAGCCGCTGTTTGTACCTGAGTATGGTATCTACAGTCATCGCCTCGGTGACAGCTGGCTGGTGGGGGGCGCATCCAACAGTGGCGGTGCCGTCCTGCAGGCGTATTTCACAGCAGAGGAGATCGAGCGATATGCCTCGTTAATCAACATCGATAAACCCACCGGGCTCGATTACTACCCCTTGCTGGCCGCGGGTGAACGCTTTCCGCTCAACGACCCGGCACTCGCGCCCCGTCTGCAGCCGAGACCGGCTGATGACGTGTTGTTTTACCAGGGCATACTTGAGGGTATTGCAGCAATCGAGAACCGCGGCTATCGAAAACTGGCCGAACTGGGTGCGCCCTGGCCTGAACGGATCATCACCACCGGCGGCGGCGCGGTCAACGCGCCATGGCGTACAATACGCTCACGATTAAGCGGCGTCCCGGTAACGGCCGCCACCCACTCGCAAGCGGCCTATGGCGCTGCCCTGCTGGCACGAAAAGGATCATCATGAAAAGCAATCATTCAGGCATGCATTACCTGCTGGAGGGCTGGCGCCTCATCCGGCAACCCGGCCTGCGCCGTTATGTCGCCATCCCGCTGCTGGTAAGTATCACCTTCTTCAGCGGCGCCATCTTCGGCCTGACACACTGGCTGGAACAGCTCATCAACCTGCTGCTAGGTTACCTGCCCGGCTGGCTTGACTGGCTTGAATACCTGCTGTGGCCGCTGTTCGCGGTTGCCGGGGTGCTGATCATCTTTTACAGCTTCTCCCTGATCACCAACCTGATTGCAGCACCCTTCAATGGCATGCTGGCGGAAGCGGTAGAAAAATACCTCACCGGGCAACCCATCGAAACCGGCGGCTGGCAGGCCTTCGCAAAGGATTTCATACCCAGCATTCTTTCCGAACTGCGCAAGCTGCTGTACTTCCTGCTGCGCGCCCTGCCGCTTGGCATCCTGTTCCTGATCCCCGGCATCAATATCGCCGCACCCTTTATATGGGGACTGTTCAGCGCCTGGATGCTGGTGATTGAATACATCGATTACCCGATGGCGAATCACCTGCTGCATTTCTCCACACAGCGCAAACTGCTGCGGCAGCGGCGTGTGCTCTCCTACGGTTTTGGTGGCAG
>JBATFE010000361.1:0-1545 GCA_049664445.1 Gammaproteobacteria bacterium | reverse complement strand
CGAATACCTTTGCCAGCGACTGCCCGACTATATTCATATAGGCGATCAGCTCGGTCCCGGAGGTGTCCAGTCGCGAGAAGAATGACGGGGCGGTATTGATCACCGGAAAAAATTCATCGTCCGTCGCTTCCAGTAATGGCGATTGCAGACCGCCTCCTGTCAGATCCACGAAGGCAATGCCCGTCAGACCCTGCACCGTTAACACGGCGATGGTGTCGTCCTTGATAGGCACAGCGGACTCGATGTCGAGTGTCAACTGCACCTGCCCCGGCACGTCCGGGTTCAGCTTGATGGAACGCACCTTGCCGATCTCAACCCCCCGGTACTTGACCGGCGCATCGACGTACAGACCGGATACCGATTCATCCATGTAGACACGATAGGTCGTGTACTGTGTCGAAAAATCCCCCAGCGCCATCCACAGACTAATCGCCACCCAGGTTCCCCCGAGCACGATCACGAACAGGCCCACCATGGCGTAGTTTATTTTCTTGTCCACTTGCGCTCCTGAACGCGACGGGCACGTGGCCCCTCGAAATATTCACGAATATGGGGGTCCGTCGACGTCGACAAACCCTGCATGGAATCGACGCCACGCAGTGTACCATCACCGAGTACTGCAACCCGGTCGGCGACATCCCACAACGAATCCAGATCGTGCGTCACCATCAGCACCGTCAGCCCCAGCATGTCCTTCAGTTTCAGCAACAGCTCATCAAACTGGCCCGCACTGGCCGGATCCAGCCCTGATGTGGGCTCATCCAGGAACAGCACCTCCGGGTCCAGCGCCATGGCGCGTGCCAGTGCCGCACGCTTGATCATGCCGCCACTCAGCTCAGCGGGATAGAGGCTTGCCGCCTCCGGCTCCAGGCCTGCCTGTGTGATTTTCAGTCGTGCCAGTGCGTCGATCATCGCGTCATCCAGCCGGGTGTGTTCACGCAAGGGGAAACCGACATTTTCCAGCACCGTCAGGCCACTGAACAAGGCACCCTGCTGGAACAACACACCAATACGGCGACGTAATTCCTGCGCACCCCGCTCGGATATATCAATCACCTCGGTGCCGAACAATTTTATCGAGCCAGCTTCCGGTTCCTGCAACATGATCATTTCCCGCAGCAAGGTACTCTTGCCGCTGCCGCTGCCGCCGACCAGCGCCAGCACTTCACCGCGCAACACATCCAGATCAATGCCGTCGTGAATAACGCGTTTGCCAAACGCTGTCCTGAGATCACGGATACTGATAACGACTTCGTCATTAATAATAGCAGCTGTGTTCGCGGTAGTTTCCTGTGCAGACAGCATCGCGCTCAAACACCCATCACGCTGAACAATACCGAGAACATTGCATCGATGACGATGACCAGAAAAATCGACTGTACCACGCTGATAGTGGTATGGCGCCCGACACTCTCCGCGCTGCCTTCCACCTTGAAACCCTGGTAACAACCGACAATGGCAATAATGGCCGCGAACACCGGTGCCTTGCCAATGCCTATCATGAAGGTTGAGTAGGTAATCGCCTCTTCGAGTCGCATCAGGAAG
>JBATFE010000360.1:0-8345 GCA_049664445.1 Gammaproteobacteria bacterium | reverse complement strand
GCCGGGGTAACGGATATTGTCATCCTGGTGGTCGCTGCCGACGATGGTGTCAAACCGCAAACACAGGAAGCGGTCAAGCATGCCAGGGCCGCCGGCGTGCCACTGGTGATTGCAGTCAACAAGATCGATCGTGAGGAAGCCGACCCGGAACGCGTCAAGAATGAAATGGCCGCACTGGAAGTGATCCCCGAGGAGTGGGGCGGAGACACCATGTTCCTGCCGGTATCTGCAAAGACCGGTGAAGGCGTTGATGCACTGCTGGATGCCGTGTTGCTGCAGGCCGAGCTTCTGGAATTGACCGCTGTCCACGACTGCCCGGCGACCGGCATCGTGGTCGAATCCAGTCTCGACAAGGGACGCGGTCCGGTTGCCACCGTGCTGGTGCAAAACGGTGTACTCAAGAAAGGTGACCTGTTACTTACCGGGACCGAGTATGGCCGTGTCCGTGCCATGTTCGATGAAAACGGCAAGCAGGTGGCCGAGGCCGGGCCATCGATTCCGGTACAGGTGCTGGGTCTGTCTTCCGTGCCGAATGCCGGTGATGACGTTGTCGTGGTGGCCGATGAGCGCAAGGCACGTGAACTGGCGCAGTTGCGGCATGAGAGATCCCGTGACCAGCGTCTTGCACAGCAGCAACAGACACGGCTCGAGGATGTATTTTCATCGGTTCGTGATGGCCAGACGCCGACGGTTCATATCGTTCTCAAGGCGGATGTGCAGGGCAGTGCGGAAGCGTTGAGCGATGCGCTGACGCACCTGACGGCCGATGAAAAGGAAGTCAAGGTCAAGGTTGTCTCCAGCGGTGTCGGCGGTATTAATGAATCCGACGTCAATCTCGCGGTGGCATCCAATGCCATTATTATCGGCTTTAATGTGCGTGCCGATGCTTCATCAAAACAGCTGATTGAAGACAGCAATGTCGAACTCAAGTACTACAGTGTCATTTACAATGCCATTGATGACGTCAAGGCGGCAGCCAGCGGTATGATGGCACCCGAGACGCGTGAAAACATTATCGGTCTTGCAACCGTCAAGGAAGTGTTCCGCTCCCGCAAGCTTGGCGATATCGCCGGCAGTATTGTTACCGAGGGTGTTGTGCGGCGCAGTTCACCGATACGTGTGCTGCGCGATAACGTTGTCGTCTTTGAAGGCGAGCTGGAATCCTTGCGACGCTTCAAGGATGACGTCAACGAAGTCCGGGCCGGCACCGAGTGCGGTATTGGCGTGAAGAACTATGATGTCAGGGCAGGTGACCAGATCGAGGTGTTTGAACGTGTCGAGGTGTCCCGCTCGCTGTAGCGATGGTTTTGTATTAATACTTACTCACCGCATTAAAAGACAACCCCTTCTCCTTTATACCCGGTTTTTGTGCTCCGGGACGTCTGCATGGATGCAGACGCTAGGGAAACGCAGGACGCAGTTACCGGGAATGCCAGGAAGAGGAGATACAAGATAAGGCAGTTATCCTGTTTTATCCCCTCTCCCCGGCCCTCTCCCGGAGGGAGAGGGGGTATGAATCTTTTCCTTCGGTATTCTCTTTACTTTTTAATCATCGGTTGTTTTGTAGCGAAAAGATATGCCAAGGGAATTTCCAAGAACCCGTCGTGTTGGCGAGCAGATTCAGCGTGAGCTGGCTGCGCTGATACATGATGAACTCAATGATCCGCGGCTGGGTATGGTCAGTATCTCTGCGGTGCAGGTGTCGCGTGACCTGAGTCATGCAAAGGTCTACGTGTCGGTACTGGGTAACGAAAAGCAGTCCGGCGAGTCGCTCACTGTTCTCAATCATGCAGCCGGTTTCCTGCGCCACAAGCTGGGCAAGTCAATGCACATCCGGGTGATACCGGAAATGCGTTTTTATCTTGATCGTTCACTGGAAGAGGGTGCACGTCTGGGTGCGCTGATTAACAAGGCGATTGCCAGCGACAGGCACGATGACGGTGATGATGATGAGCAGACGTAAAATAATTTTTGGGATGGTCGGTTAATTATGGGTAGACGTCGAAGCAATCCGAATTTACGACGTGTCAACGGCATCCTGTTGCTGGACAAGCCTGCCGGCTTGACGTCAAATGCCGCGCTGCAGGCCGTGAAAAAACTGTACGCAGCACGCAAGGCCGGCCACACCGGCAGCCTCGATCCGCTGGCAACGGGATTGTTGCCGTTGTGTTTTGGCGAGGCGACCAAGGTATCCGGATTTTTGCTGGATGCCGACAAGGATTACCAGGTGAGCTGCCGGCTCGGCGAGCGCACCTCCACGGGCGATGCCGAAGGTGAGGTGCTCGAGCAGCGCTCGCCAGACGCAATCACCGAGCAGCAGTTGCGCGAGGTGCTGGCTGAATTTGTCGGTGATATCGAGCAGATACCGCCGATGTACTCCGCTTTGAAGCACAAGGGTGAACGTCTCTACAAGCTCGCCCGCCAGGGTGTGGAAGTGGAGCGCGAGGCCCGCCAGGTGACGATCTTCGAGCTGCAACTGGTGCGTTTCGATCTGCCGCTGGTGGATATCCGGGTGCATTGTTCGAAAGGTACCTATGTCCGTACCCTGGTTGAGGATATTGGCGAAACCCTGGGTTGCGGCGCGCATGTCGCCGCGCTGCGCCGTGTCGGTGTCGGTCCCTTTGACGCCTCGCAGATGGTTGATATGGACAGGCTGGAGGCCGTCGCCAGTGAAGGGCACCATGCGCTGGACCAGCTGTTGTTACCGATGGAAAGCGGTCTGACACAGTGGCCGGATGTCCGTCTGACGGGTGATGCGGCCTTTTATCTGCGCCAGGGCCAGCCGGTACTGGTGCCGAAGGCCCCGACAACCGGCTGGGTACGCCTCTACGAGGGTGAATCCCGCTTTCTGGGTATGGGCGAGATCCTGGATGACGGCCGGGTGGCGCCACGGCGTCTGATGGTTGCCTCCTGATTGATACCCACACGGGAAGCTTGTGGCCGGCGGAGACCGCGGTTAGAATACGCAGCTCGCTCAATTTGAACAGATTTTAAGTAAATTCCGGGAGTTTTTAGATGGCTTTGAGTGCCGAACAAAAAGGTCAAATCGTCAGCGACCACCAGAGAGGCGATGCCGATACCGGTTCGCCGGAAGTGCAGGTTGCCTTGTTGACATCCAACATAACAAGCTTGACCGAACACTTTAATACACACAAGGGTGATCATCATTCACGTCAGGGTCTGCTGCGCATGGTCAACAAACGTCGCAAATTACTGGACTACCTGAAGCGCAAGGACAGCAAGCGTTATCAGGAACTCATCAGTAAACTCGGCCTGCGTCGCTAGAAACGCGTTATCTTCTGCCCGCCTGATCAACCACCTTATTCAATCAAGGGAATACGCCTGTGAGTGCTATCAAGAAAACCTTTCAGTACGGTGACCAGACGGTCACGCTAGAAACCGGGGAAATCGCCCGCCAGTGCAGTGCAGTCATCGTCAGCATGGGTGAGACACAAGTGCTTGCAACGGTTGTTGGTGACAAGAAACCGATGGAAGGACGCGACTTCTTCCCGATGACGGTGGATTACCAGGAGAAGGGTTATGCCGCCGGCCAGATACCCGGTAACTTCTTCCGCCGTGAAGGTCGCCCCAGTGAAGCGGAAACCCTGCTGTGTCGTTTGGTAGACCGCCCGCTGCGCCCGCTGTTCCCGAAAGGTTTTACCCACGAAGTACAGGTGATCCTCACTGTCATTTCCTATGACCCGCAAATCAATCCCGATATTCCGGCGCTGATTGGCGCCTCTGCCGCAATGTCCATTTCCGGCCTGCCGTTCAGCGGCCCGGTGGGTGCGGCCCGCGTCGGTTATCTCGATGGTAACTACGTGCTGAACCCAACCACCGAGCAGATGGAATCCTCGCAACTGGACCTGGTGGTTGCCGGTACCGATAGCGCCGTGCTGATGGTCGAGTCCGAGGCGAAGGAACTCCCGGAAGACGTCATGCTGGGTTCCGTCGTGTTTGGCCACGAGCAGCAGCAGGTGGTGATCAATGCCATCAAGGAACTGGCCGCCGAAGTCAATACGCCGGCCATGGAATGGAACGCGCCGGTGGAAAATACCGCGCTGCTGGAGGCCGTTGAGAAGGAAGGTGCTGAAGCCATCACGGCTGCCTACAAGGTAGCTGACAAGCAGGACCGTTACACGCTGCTGAGCAAGGTCCGCGAGGAAATCGTCGACAAGGTGGCGGATGATGCCAGGGACGGTTTCTCCAGTGACGCCGTCAAGGGTGCCATTGGCAAGCTGGAGAAGAAGATCGTCCGTAGTCGTATCATCTCGGGTGAGGCCCGTATTGACGGCCGTGACACCAAAACGGTGCGCCCGATCACCATCCGTACCGGTGTATTGCCGCGCGCGCATGGCTCGGCACTGTTTACCCGCGGCGAGACGCAGGCGCTGGTCGTGACCACGCTGGGTACCGAACGCGATGCACAGCTGATCGATACCCTGGCTGGCAACTACAAAGAACAGTTCATGCTGCACTACAATTTCCCGCCTTACTGTGTCGGTGAAACCGGTCGTGTCGGTGGTACCAAGCGCCGTGAGGTCGGTCACGGCAAACTGGCCAAGCGCGGTGTCAGTGCCGTCATGCCGAAGGCTGAGGATTTTCCCTATACCATCCGAATTGTCTCCGAGATTACCGAATCCAACGGCTCCAGCTCCATGGCCAGTGTCTGCGGCAGCAGCCTGTCGATGATGGATGCCGGTGTGCCGGTCAGCGGTGCTGTGGCCGGTGTCGCCATGGGCCTGATCAAGGAAGCGGATGACTATGCTGTGCTTACCGATATCCTGGGTGACGAGGATCATCTTGGTGATATGGACTTCAAGGTAGCCGGTACCTCCAATGGTGTTACCGCGCTGCAAATGGATATCAAGATCCAGGGCATCACCCGGGAGATCATGGAGAAGGCGCTGGCACAGGCCAACCAGGGTCGCATGCATATCCTCGGTGAAATGAACAAGGTGATCCAGGCACCACGTGAAGATGTCTCCGAGTTCGCACCGCGTTACATCACCATAAAGATCAATCCGGACAAGATCCGCGATGTCATTGGCAAGGGCGGTGCAACGATTCGCTCCATACAGGATGAAACCGGTGCCAATATCGATATCGACGACACCGGTACTATCAAGATTGCTTCAGTTGACCTGGATGCAGGTAACGAAGCCCGCCGTCGCATCGAGCAGATTACCGCAGACGTCGAGGTCGGTAGCATCTATGACGGCAAGGTCGCCAAGCTGATGGATTTCGGTGCCTTTGTCACCATCCTGCCGGGCAAGGACGGTCTGGTACACATCTCGCAGATATGTGAAGAGCGTGTGCAGAATGTCAGCGACAAGCTTTCGGAAGGTGATATCGTCAAGGTGAAGGTGCTGGAGGTCGACAAGCAGGGCCGTATTCGTCTCAGCATGAAGGCGGTCGCTTCAGAAGAAGCCGAGGCCTGATAGCCTCGTCTGGCGCTTGTTAAAAAGGGGCCGCAAGGCCCCTTTTTCTATGCGTGTCAGTGCGTAAACGCGGCTGTTAATTTCCGGATGCAACCGTTTGCGGGCTCACGAGCAGAAATGAATGCGTCTTGTTCTTCAGGCAGGAAACCTTGCTTTCCTTGATCATCTTGCATTCCAGCGTATGCTCTTTTCCCCATCCTGTTTTGACCGCATAGGCACCCGTGTCTGTCGCTACACTGCCAATTTCATTGATTTCCTTGCTGCCTGCAGCAGCAAGCCTGGTCGTATCAATGACCAGGTTCCGGTACGTTACATCAAAAGAACCATCGCTTGAGAAGTTGCGCATCAGGGATTTCGTTTTGAACTTGATGATACTGTCAGCCGTTTCGCGCGTCTGATCGTCGCTGTAGCAGGCAATCTTGTCCTTTTCCGTGCGGCAATTGTTGATGGCGGAAGGCAGGTAGGCTACGGGTTCTCCGTCACGACTCCAGGCGGCAACCATTAAATCCTCAATGCCAAATGTTTTACTGGCGGAAGCTTTCTTTTTTGTTTTGGCAAGCGTTGACGTTTTGCGGGGTGTGGCCTTCGCTGGGGAAGCCGGGGTTGTTTTTACCGGCGCGTTCATTTTTTCGGCTACATCGATCATTTCACTGCGCGCCTGGTTAAATCCGCCATCAACCGCTTTTGTATACCATTCAAGTGAGGTGGCATAATCGCGTTTTACACCACTGCCTGATGCATACATTTTCCCCAGATAGTATTGTGCTGCGGCATAACCCTTGTCTGCAGCCTGCTTGAACCATTTGAAAGCGGTCTTGCTGTTGGCTTTGACTCCAGTACCTTCGTAGTAGATCAGGCCGAGTTTGTATTCGGCCTTTACATAGCCCTGGTTTGCTGATTGTTCAAAGGCCGTTGCTGCTTTCGCGAGATCGATGTTGGTACCGACGCCTTCGGTGTACATGTTACCGAGCTTGTACTGGCTTTCCTTATCGCCATTGCCGGCACTTGCCAGCTCCTTGCTGAAACGCTCTTCATTGGCCTGCAGCAGATTGAGGCGGCTCACTGCCTTTTCATTGTCCTGTGCGGCTGCTTTTTTGTACCACTCGATTGCCTCGCGCCGGTTCGGGGAAACTCCACGGCCGTTCTGGTACATCGAACCGATGTCAAACTGTGCATTGCTGTTACCTTGTATGGCTTCCTGGAGTTTTTCTTTAAAGAGCGTTTGCCAGACGTCGTTAGCGCCAGCGGCAGTGGTGGTGATCAACAGGATCATGCCGAGAGTGATTGTCTTCATGAGAAATACCTGCAACATTGGCCGGGTGGCGTACCCAAACCCTGAATATAGAGAGGCTATCGGCGCTGGCATGTCGCGCTTGAACGGGCGCCGCTGCTTCAGAAGTATAATAAATATATAAAACAGTAAGATATAGAACTATTTTAATAAAAAATAGAGGTATGTCCCCGCCGGCCTAGCGATGTGTTTCGAGGTGCTGCAGGATCCTCTCCTCCAGCCAGTAACGGGGGCGCAGCGGGTTTGTTCCGCTTACAAAACCGACATGACCGCCACGCGCCGAGAGTTCCATTGTGATGGACGGGCTTAATGCGTCACCGTCGGGTAGTGCACTGGCAGGGAGAAAGGGGTCGTCAATGGCCTGCAGCAGCAGTGTCGGTATGCGGATGCCTTTAAGGAACTGCTTGCTGCTGGATTTTGCGTAGTAATCGTCGACATCACGGAAGCCGTGCAGTGGCGCAGTGATTTCGTTGTCGAATTTATGAAAGGTGTTTAATTCATGCAGTCTGTCAAGTGAATAGGGCGCGGCATGCAACCTGGCTTTCCCTGTCACTGATGCCCTGAGCTTTTTTAACAGGTGCCGCTGGTAGATGCGCGACAGCCCGCTGCCAAGCGTCAGGGCTGCATGGTGCAGGTCCAGCGGGACGGAAATGGCAATGGCCGTGGTGATCGCCGCGGAATCACCTTTTTCGCCAAGCCACTTCAGCAGTACGTTGCCTCCCAGCGAATAACCCACAACGGCAATCCTCGTGTGCGGTTGCCGTTGCGTGAGACGCTGCACGATTTCATCAAGGTCGCCGGTATCGCCCGAGTGATAACTGCGTGGCAAGCGGTTGGGTTCACCACTGCAGCCACGAAAGTACATGAGTCCCGCGGTATAGCCGTGTTGTTGAAGGGCGCAGAGCAGGCCGCCGGTATAGTGTGACTTGAGTGAACCCTCCAGGCCATGCAGTATGAGCACCCTCATGGTGCCGGCCTGTCGAGTCCAGTCGATGTCTATGAAATCACCGTCCGCCAGCTCAACACGCTCCCGTGTCAGCGCTGGCGCTTTTCGTTTGCGGAACAGGGAAGGGTACAGTGTCTGCAGATGTGGTCCCGGCAACCACCACGCAGGGCGAAATGCACTGCGGGTGATCATCGCTTGTGTACGACTCCTGTACCCCTGACTCCCTGTCAGGTGCTTACCCGGTTCTTGATGAGGTCATCGACCACTGCCGGGTCTGCCAGTGTCGAGGTGTCGCCCAGCGCGTCGACCTGATTGGCGGCGATCTTGCGCAAGATGCGGCGCATGATCTTGCCGGAGCGGGTTTTCGGCAGTCCCGGTGCCCACTGGATGATATCCGGTGTGGCTATCGGACCAATTTCCTTGCGGACAAGCCTGACCAGTTCGCTGCGCAGTTCATCGCTGGGTTCGACGCCGTTGACCAGCGTCACATAGGCATAGATACCCTGGCCCTTGATGTCGTGCGGATATCCGACAATTGCGGCCTCGGCAACGGCTTCATGCAACACCAGTGCGCTTTCAAGTTCTGCCGTACCGAGGTTATGACCGGACACGATCAGGACATCATCCACCCGTCCGGTGATCCAGTAGTCGCCGTCTTCATCGCGAC
>JBATFE010000359.1:0-3615 GCA_049664445.1 Gammaproteobacteria bacterium | reverse complement strand
GGATCATTATCGGCGTCACCCTGGCCATGGTGCTGCTTTGCCTGTTCGGAGTGCAGCGCATTGTCGTGAATGACAACCCGGTGCGCTGGTTCGCGGACGAGCACCCGATTCGCGTGGCGGACGAGGTACTGAACGAGCACTTTGCTGGCACCTACATGGCTTACCTCGCACTGGAGGCCACCGACACGGAAAATGAACCGCAAGCCATAGTGGACCGCTTGCAGGGCTGGTTGGAAGAAGTTTCCGGCGACTCGCCGCAATACCATTCCCTTGCCGAGGATTTTATCCGCGAGGCCCGAGAGCGGTTGCCGGGGGCGCCCTCAGCGGCTGACCTGCTGCAGACACTGCAGACGCTGGCAGAGGATGCCATTGACACCGGACCGGAAGAGCACATTGAATTCTGGGAGGAAGTGCAGATCGTCGTCGAGGAGGAACAGCAACAACGCCAGCACTTCAAGAATCCGGAGGTGCTGGCTTACATCAGCGATCTGCAGGAGGTGCTCGCCGCGACCGGCATCGTGGGCAAGTCGATTTCCGTTGCCGATTATTCCAAAACCGTTTACCGGGAATTACTGGGCGGCAACAGTGAAGACTACCGCATCCCGGAAACTGCCCAGGGCGTCGCCCAGACCTACCTGACGACCCAGAGCGGACACCGGCCGCAGGACCTGTGGCGTTTCGTCACGCCCGATTACCGCAAGTCCTCGATCTGGGTATTGCTCAACAGCGGCGACAACGTCGACATGTCCCGCGTGGTCGAGGCGGTCGAGGCCTACATGCATGACAACCCGCCGCCCGTTGCCCTGTCACCGGGCTGGTTTGGACTGACCTATATCAATGTGGTCTGGCAGGAAAAGATGGTGTCCGGGATGATCGATTCCATTGCCAGCGGCTATCTTGCCGTGCTGGTACTGATGATATTTCTGCTGCGCTCCACCTTGTGGGGGCTGCTGGCCATGGTGCCGCTGACCTGTACCATGCTGGTTATCTATGGCGTGCTCGGCCTGGTGGGGAAACCCTACGATATGCCGGTGGCGGTGCTGTCATCACTGTCGATCGGGCTTGCAGTGGACTTTACCATTCACTTCCTGGTGCGTATCCGTCACGTGGTCAGCCAGACCGGTTCCTGGCAGCGGGCCATGGAACTGATGTTCGCGGAGCCGGTGCGCGCCATTCTGCGTAACATGCTGGTGGTGGCGGTTGGCTTCCTGCCGTTGCTGGCGGCACCGCTGGTCCCGTACAACACGGTCGGGACACTGATTGCCATCATCCTGCTGACCTCCGGTATCCTGACCATTCTTCTCCTCGGCGCGGTGCTGAAGACATGGGACAGTCAGTTCTTTCCCATGCGTTACGCCAGAAGGACGACCATTTTTCTGTGTCGTGACGCCGTCTTTGTGGGCATCGCCGGCGCGCTGTTTATCACCGTGACCTTTCAGTCTTTATTTTCCTGGGAGCAGGTCAATCTAGCCGGGTTCCTGCTGGCAGTCTCCGCACCGATACTGTACGGCCTGTACACCTGCAGAAAGTCACGGGCCACCGATGGTAAACCTTCCGGGTCTATCTCCACGGTTGCCACAGAAGATACGGTCAGATAACCGGATGGTTTTTAATTGCAACATTTTGGATGTCGCGATTTAGGAGCCCAGAGCTATAGGTGTTTTCTGTATACGGTGAAGGACTGATTTCAGTAGAATTGGACGTTCAGATCAGTAAACAGGAAGGACAGGAGATGGCCGGTTCCAGTCCTCGTAATTCATGCTTGCAATCAGTGAGAGGAATGCCTGGAACGGCAAGTGTCTGCTCGAACTCGGACGTTTAGCAAATAACTAACCGCACCTATTGATTGTGCACTCGACAATCTATTGTGAATCGCCAAAATGTCAATATTCACAATAATTCCCCACAAGTAATTGATAGACTTAGAGTAGATGCAATGTGTGTGTATTTCTGTAGTACGTGTCAGTCATGGGTAACACGAAAGACAAGGTTGGTTGTGAATCTCAGCCAGAACAGCTTGAATCATTGCGCCGCTGGAGAGAGGCGTTGGGTGGCAGCAACAGAGAGCTTGCCTATGAACTAATGAATCAGGTGATGGATGGGGAGATAACGCATGAAGCTGCTTTGGCCTTACTAGATAGCAAATCCGCAGAAGCCAGCTAGTCTCCGCTGAGTTTTATTGTGAAGACCGAAGTAAGTTATTCCACTAATACCATCCATACCACAAGTAATGTAAGTTGCAGCGCGCATTAATATTTGGGGGCAAGATGTTTATACAAAGGAAGAAGGAAAGACGCAATTCCAAAGGGAAAATCACGTTTCCGCTAGTAACAGATAGAGGTGATGAAGTAGAAGAGGATCGCCGTAGGACCCCTGATCGGAGGTTAGGCAACACAAAAGTAGAGCAAACTGTAGTGGGACAGACTCAATTCTCCCTATAAGTTGACCTCGAGAAGACCGTCGTCAGATGGGTTGACATGATCTACTCCTCGCGGTGGCCATTAGGTCGCCGTTTTTTAATCCTGAAGGTCTGAGTATGGCCGAAAGTGTGAGTACAGGTTGCTGGCCGGGAACGGCAAGTTATGCGGCATTGACGACCTACACAGAAGCCCAGGGAACGGTGAGTTTCCGGCCCTTTTCAGACCTTCCCGGCTGAATACCTGAGTAATTTACTCGGATGACTGGTGTAGGCACTACACCGGACGTTCAGATATTTTGCTTTAAGGTCAGGAAGGTACTGAAGTTGTCATTCGGGTATCAGCTGGAGACAGAAAAAGAATAAAACCTGCAAATAATGACGAGATATTGACGCAGATCAATGCCAATGATTACCTGCATCAGTATTGTTTTTGTGCATGTGACTGCAGCGTTAACGATTCGAATAAGAGCATACGGAGGTGATTAGTTATGAAATTATCAGCACAACTGTATTCGCTAATTGCATTGACAATATCCGCAGGTATTTTTCAGGCAGATAATTGTTATGCGGGTAATAAGACACCATGCCCAGCTTTTAATACAGGAATGGTAGATGCAGCTGCAATGGCCTTTGGGCTTTCCCCAGGAGCATATACAAGCATTGCTGTCGAAAATGACCCAACTCTTCCTATGATTTATTGCAAGATCATAGGAGCCCCAACTTCATTCGTATTTAGAGCAGATGTGAATTACTCAGACCCAAACTATGCAGAGGTATTTGGTAAGGGCAGTATTGAAGATGATCCTGACTATGATACGCGATTGTATAGTGATGCTCTGCAACTATCCCCAGCCCAGATGCGTGCGTGTAGAACAGAAATACTAAAAAGCTTTGTATGGAAAAATTACTGCGCACCGGCACTTCAGTAGTTAGCGCAGAAGTACACATCTAGAACTATAAAATAATACCTGATAGGTACTAACTATATAGCGGCTTACGGGCCGCTTTTTCTTACATTTGAACGACACACTTGCTGTACTTGAGACCTTCGCAGTTCTCCTGTGTAGGTCCGGAGTTGGCCGGTAGCACTCCTTCCAGGCCCAGCGACAAACCAGCGCTCAAGGGTCAGCGAACGGCAAGTATCTGCGCAACACAGGACGTTCCTGAGGCAAGCGACTGAGTTTTCAGCTAAACGC
>JBATFE010000358.1:0-2902 GCA_049664445.1 Gammaproteobacteria bacterium | reverse complement strand
GTAGATCAGAACGTCAGGAAATCTTTTGCCACGGACGCACACGGAAATACACGGAAGAAAAGATGAAAGCAAAATATTAATGGCCACGGAAGAACACGGAAGAACACGGAAAAATAAAATTAATGAGCTATATCCAAATGCGCCGTGCGCACTGGAGAGAGAAAGATAGCTGTCGTGTCTTTTGGGGACAGTAAAGTGGGGAATTCTCACGTCATGGTACAAATTACACCTTGTAATGACGCACGCTTTTATTAATGAGGGATTCATTATGACAATTCTCAATGCCACCGAAGCCAGAACAAAGCTGTATAGCCTCATTGACGAGACCACGGATACGCATCAACCCATTATCATTACAGGGAAAAGGGGGAATGCTGTGTTAGTGTCTGAGGAGTATTGGAATGCGATCGCCGAGACCCTGCACTTACTGTCAGTTCCAGGAATGCGTGAATCGATCAAGGAAGGTATGGACGAACCGGTGACTGAATGCTCGAAGGAGCCTGCTTGGTGAGTTGTCTTTCTTGATTAGGGCAAGGGTATGATTAATAATCATACTATTGGAGGTGCCCTATGAGCAGTAACAAGATCGCGATCACGTTGGAATCCGAAGTCCTGGCCGAAGTGGATGCGTTAGTGAAAAAGCGGATGTTTCCGAGTCGAAGTCGGGCAATACAGGTGGCGGTAAAAGAGAAGCTGGAGCGGCTCAGCCATAACCGGCTTGCGCAAGAGTGTGCGAACCTGGACCCCGAGTATGAAAAGGCATTGGCAGAAGAGGGTTTGAGAGAGGATTTGTCTGAATGGCCCGAATATTGAGGGGGGAGATTCGCTGGGCAGATCTCAACCCTGTTCGTGGCCATGAACAAGCTGGGCGCCGGCCGGTGCTCATTCTGAGCCACGATGTCTTCAACAGGCGTTCCGGTACAGTCATTGCCATGGCTATTACAAGCCAGCCACAAAAGGCAGGTTTTCCACTTACTTATCCATTGGCGCCAAAGCAATTAAAAAAATATTCATGGGTAAAGATCAGTCAAATCCGAACCTTGTCTGTAGAGAGAGTTGGAAAGAAACTTGGAACGATTGAGCCAGAGCAGTTGGTAGAAATCATTGATGGATTCAATCAAATAATCGGTCTATAGCGATGGCTTCAACCCGAACTGTAACAATACCGTAGACTCTTTTTGCCACGGAAGCACACGGAAATACACGGAAGAAAGGAAAATCTGGTAATAAATTACCACTGGCAGATAGCATTATTGTTGCGACGGCAAAAAAGTTTGGTGCTGTGATTTGGACACAGGATGCAGATTTTAAGGCGTTGTCCGGGGTTAAATACTATCCGAAGGTAAGAGCCACTTAACTGCTTTTTGTGCTAACTCCGGCTCATATTGTCGAGTTTACAGATGTGGAAAAAGATGAGTCCAACAATATTTCGTGAAAAAGGTTATCGTTTCTTCTTCTTTTCAAGAGAAGAATCCAGAGTGCATGTCCATGTGTATTGTGGCGAGGGCGAGGCCAAATATTGGTTAGAGCCGGAAATTGAATTGGCAAGAAACCACCATCTTTCCAGACTACAATTGAAACAGATTGAAGAACTTATTGAGGCGCACTACGATGAGCTCACAACCGCTTGGAATAAACACTTCTCCGGCTGAGATAACAAACATTTCAAGTAATGGCGTTTGGCTACTCTCTAATGATAGGGAGTTTTTCATGTCCTATGATGATTTCCCCTGGTTCAAGGATGTGCCTATTGGGAAAATACTCAAGGTGGAGGAGCCAACCCCAGGCCATTATTATTGGCCAGAACTGGATGTGGATATTGGAATTGAAACGATAGAGCATCCTGGGCGATTTCCACTCAAGTCAAAGTAGCGCATAACGAATAGGAAGATGAATAAAGAAGCAAAGATCTACGTAGCCGGACACCGCGGCCTGGTGGGTTCTGCCATTGTCAGGAGATTGAAGCAGGAAGGGTATGCCAACCTGGTGACAGCGACCAGTAAGGAACTGGATCTCAGGGAGCAGGCGGCGACCCGGGATTTCTTTGCACAGGAACGTCCTGATTATGTGTTTCTGGCGGCGGCCAGGGTTGGCGGGATCCTGGCCAACAGTCAGTATCCGGCGGACTTTATTTACCAGAATCTGATGATCGAGGCGAATGTTATCGAGAGTGCGCATCTATCTGGCGTCACCAAGTTGTTGTGTCTGGGCAGTACCTGTATCTATCCGAAGCTGGCGCCGCAGCCATTGAAGGAAGAATATCTGCTCACCGGTCCACTTGAGCCCACCAATGAATGGTATGCGGTGGCAAAGATTGCCGGCATCAAGATGTGCCAAGCCTACCAGCGGCAGTACGGCAGCAAATTTATCTCTGCCATGCCGACCAATCTGTACGGACCCGAGGATAATTTTGACCTGGAGTCCTCGCATGTCATGCCGGCCTTGATCCGAAAATTTCATGAAGCCAGGGTTGCGAATGCGCCGACCGTGACGGTGTGGGGGACCGGCAAACCGCTGCGGGAGTTTCTGCATGTGGATGATTGCGCGGCGGCCTGCTTGTATCTGATGGAGCATTATGACGATGAGGAAATTGTGAATATCGGGGTTGGGGAGGATATCTCGATTGCTAATCTCGCCCGGCGTGTTGGCGAAGCTGTTGGTTATCAAGGGGAAATTGTCTACGATGCCAGCAAGCCGGACGGTACGCCGCGTAAGCTGGTGGACACCACAAAGATCAATGGACTGGGCTGGCGGGCCGGGATTTCTCTGGATGAGGGGATCAAGAGCACGTATCAATGGTTTCTGGATCATGAGGCCTGAGAATTTAAATGGCCACGGAATCCACGGAAGAACACGGAAAAATAAAGACTAAAAATTTTTACCAGCGAAACTTACGGAAAAG
>JBATFE010000357.1:0-9442 GCA_049664445.1 Gammaproteobacteria bacterium | reverse complement strand
ACTACCTGACGCTTGACAGGCAAGACGCGGCTTACTGGGACAACCGGCAAAAGGCATGGATGGCTGCCGATGGTGCACAAAGACGCGCCATATTGCGCGGCCTGCGCATCGCCAGTCAGCAACTGGCGCCGGAACTGCTCGAGTTGCCGGTCGCTGCTGCCAGTGATGGCAATGAATAGGCTGAAGCTCGCGCTGTACCTGCTGCTGGCTGTTTTCAGCACACTCGCCAGTGCCGAGCATCCCAGCAGCCTCGATCATCTGCTGCGCCAGGTAGAAGACGCGCACAGGCAGGACGCACGCATTCGCGAGGAACGGCAGCAGCGCTTCCTCTCGGAAAACGAAAACCAGAAGGCACTGCTGCAAAAACTGCGCACCCGGGTTGCCGTACAACGCGACCGCAGCCAGCAACTCAGGCAGCAACATGCCGACAACGAACAGGCACTGCAGACACTTCAGGCAGAGCTGCACAGCCGCTCCGGTAACCTCGGCGAACTGTTTGGCACAGTCAGACAAACGGCGGGAGACCTGCAGGCACTGCTGCGTGATTCACTGGTGAGTGCGCAGTACCCGCAACGCGCGGAATGGCTCGACATCCTGGCAAAAAGCAAACAGCTGCCCGGCATCACCGAGCTGGAGCGTTTCTGGCTGCTGCTGCAACAGGAGATCAACGAGTCAGGTCAGGTGAGCCGCTTCACAGCCCCGGTCACGGCCGGCGATGGTGTTACGAAAACGCGAGAAGTCATTCGTGTCAGTGTGTTTACGGCGATTGCTGATGGCAAGTACCTGCAGTATGTGCCGGAGAACAATCGTTTTACCGTGCTCTCCAGACAACCCGCGGGACACCTGCAAAAGCTGGCATCGTCCTTTGCCAGGCAGTCCGGTGGCTATGCACCGATGATTATCGACCCGACGCGTGGCGGCCTGCTCAGTATGCTGACCAGGACACCCACACTGGTCGAGCGTGTACAGCAAGGTGGCATTATCGGCTACATCATCCTTGCCATCGGTGCGTCGGGATTGTTGCTGGTCGTACTGCGTCTCAGCAGTCTCGGTCGCGTTGCAGGCCGGATGAAAAGACAGCTGGCCGAACCCGGCAAGGCGGATACCGACAATCCTCTTGGACGTGTGCTGCTGGCGGCCGGTGATGCCGGGGACCCTGACATCGATGCCATCGAGTTGTTGCTGGACGAGGCCATTCTGCGAGAGACACCGGCGTTGCAGCGCGGCCTCGGGCTGTTGAAATTGCTGGCGGCCGTGGCACCGTTACTGGGTTTGCTGGGCACCGTCACCGGCATGATCCTGACGTTCCAGTCAATCACCCTGTTTGGTAGCGGCGACCCGAAACTCATGGCCGGCGGTATCTCCCAGGCACTGGTCACGACGGTGCTGGGGCTGGTTGTCGCCATACCGCTGCTGTTCTCGCACACCCTGCTGGCAAGTCGCAGCCGTACGCTGATACAGATTCTTGATGAGCAGTCGGCAGGGCTCATCGCACGCCAGGTCAGCCGTCGTGATTGACCGGCTACTCTGGCAAATAGGGGACCTGCGCGGTTTTCTGCACGCAGGCGGGCCGGTGCTATGGTCCATACTGGTGCTCGCGGCGGTCATCGGCTTTATTGTCGCTGAACGCTACTGGTTCCTGTTCGGCATCTTCCCGAAGCGGGTGCGCAGCTACCAGGATAGCTGGCAGAGGTTGCGCCACCAGCAGGCAAACATTGCCAGACCGGTACGCAGTGCGCTGATTTCAGAGGCGCGAATTGAACTTGGACAGTGGCTGCCCTTGCTGAAGACACTGGTCGCCCTGTGCCCGCTGCTGGGTCTGCTCGGCACGGTCACTGGCATGATCGAGGTCTTCGATGTCGTCACGGTGTCCGGTACCGGCAATGTCAGGGCGATGGCAGCGGGTATTTCCCGGGCTACCCTGCCCACCATGGCCGGCATGGTGGTTGCCCTCCCCGGCCTGTATTTTTGCCTGCAACTCGAACAGCGCGCGGCCTGGTCAATTGAACGGCTCGCCGACCGTCTGCGTGTTCAGCAGGATGCCTCATGAGGAGACGTCGACACACAGACCACGGCAATGAAGAGACCGAGCTCAACCTGACGCCGATGCTCGATATCGTTTTTATCATGCTCATCTTCTTCGTCGTCACCACCTCCTTTGTCAGGGAATCCGGACTCGAGGTAAACCGGCCAAGCGCACAAACCGCTGAGCGGCAGGATCGTGGCAACATCCTGATTGCCATCTCCCCCAACGGAGAGATCTGGATCGATCAACGTGCCGTCGATATCCGCGCGGTTCGTGCCGTGGTGGAACGCCTGATTGCGGAAAACCCCGAGGGTGGTGTCATTATCCAGGGAGACCGTGAGGCGCAGATCGGCCTGCTGGTCAAGGTCATGGACCAGGTACGCAAGGCAGGGATTGTCAATGTCTCGATTGCGGCCACGACAGGCAACTGATGTCAGGGCTGAGATATCCTCTTTCCGCACTGGCCGGGACGATCGTGGCACTCTTCCTGCTGTGGTTGATGCAACTGCTGGTCAGCTCACCGTCACACAAGCTGCCCATTGTCGAATCGGCACGCCTGATCGAATTTGTCAGGCTCAAGCGTGAAGAGAACGTGCAATTGAAAGAGCGCCTGCCACCGCCACCCGCGGAAAGATCCCCACCGCCACCCAGGCCCCGACTCGACGTGCAGCGTCAACCCCGGCCGGACCTGCCACGACTGCAGATGGCGATGAACCTCGATATTCCGTTGGACTTTGGTGACGGTCCCTACCTCGGGCCGCTGGCAGCCGGCCAGGTGGACAGCGGTTTCATTGTGCTCTCCCGGCAACCGCCCGAATATCCCTACAAGGCCGCCCGCCGTGGTATCGAGGGATGGGTAGAGGTTGCATTTGATGTTACCGGGACGGGAAGCGTTGAAAATGTCGAGGTCATCGATGCGGATCCGCCCGGGGTATTCGATATGGCCGCAACCCGGGCCGTCATGCGCTGGCGTTTCAAGCCACGCATTGTCGATGGCAAGGCGCTAGCGGGCAGGGCCACGCAGGTCGTTGAGTTCACGCTCGACGAGTCGCCATGAACCCTGGTTCACCGCGCACCCCAAAGCCGCTCCGTCACGGCCGTGCACTCATCCCGGCACTACTGCTTGCATTGACGCTGGCAACCTTGCCGGGACTGTTACAGGCGGCAGCTGGCAAGGCGCTGTCACCCTCTGCCCACAGGAAGCTTACCGCCATCCAGGCACAGATGGACCAGGGCAAGGACAATGTGGCCCTTGCAGCGCTGGAAAAACTGCTCGATGAATCCGCACAGTCTGCATATGAGCAGGCTGTTGTGCAACAAATGCTGGGGTATGTACAGATAAGCCGTGGTGCCTATGCCGCGGCAGCGAACGCCTTTGAGCAGAGCCTGTCGCTGCAGCAGCTGCCCGAAACAACAGAGCAGCACCTGCGCTACAACCTCGGACAACTCTACCTGCAGCAGGACCAGCCGGACAAGGCCATCGCCATTCTGGGGCACTGGTTCGACAAGGAATCCAGCCCCTCTGCAGAAGCCCATGTGTTGCTGGCACAGGCGCTGGCACAGAACAAACAGTACCGCAAGGCCATCCCGCTGCTGGAGAAGGCCAACAGCCTGTCCGGGACGCCCCGTGCCGGGTGGTACGAAGCGCTGCTGGCAATGCACTATGAGGTACAGGCCTACCGGGAGTGCGTGCCACTGCTGAAAACGATGATTCGCCTGTTTCCTGAACAGGACCAGTACTGGCAACAGCTGGCGAGCGTTTACATGGCGCTGGATGACCGGGAAGCCGCACTCGCGGCACTGGAACTTGCCTTCAGCAAGGGGGCATTGAACAACGAGCAGGCGCGGCTGCAACTGGCACAGCTCTATCTGGCCAGTGGCATCCCCTACAAGGCGGCCCGCCTGATCGAAGAACAGATCGGGAGCGGTGCCATCAGCAACACGGCAGCTCATCGTGAGCTGCTTGCCTACGCCTGGAGCAGCGCCCGGGAACGCAAGCAGGCCATCAATGCACTTGAGCGCGCCATGCATGATGGCGCCACACCTGAGCTGCGTATGAGACTGGCGCACTGGTATGTCGAGGCCGGGAACTGGCGTGCCGTGACCGGGGTCCTCGCTCCCCTGAACGCTGAAGGCAATGACCGTACGACCTCACAGGCCCGACTGTTGCTGGGCATGGCCTATTTCGAGCTGGGCGACACGGACGCTGCGCGTGAAGCGTTCAGGCTGGCCCGGGAAAACACAAAAACCAGACAAACTGCCCAACAGTGGCTGGACTTTATCGACTCACTGGCCACACCTGCTGTCTAGCCTGCTTCTCGCCGCACACAAAAAAGGCCGGTGCGATACCGGCCTTGATTGCATGTAACGGCTGGTATTAGTCCTCTACTTCCGCCTGCCGGGGAGCAAGCTCGCCGAACCATTTCTCGCCAAGCGCATCCAGCAGGCCCGTCTGACTGACACGTTCGAGGAAATTTTCGGTCCAGTTGATGAACAGCGGATCATCACCCGGCACAGCAACACCGATCGGTTCATAGGATAACAGCGATATCACCGTTACGAAGCCCGCATCCGGGTTGTTCTTGATCGTTGCCAGGCAGACGGGAAAGTCAGTCAGCATGCCATTGACCGTGCCAGAGGTTACCAGTTTGGCACCTTCCTCGTTGTTCTCGACGGACGTGACGATCACATTGGGCATCAGGGTGCGGACGAATTTTTCACTGGTGGAGTCCTTGAGGACAGCCAGGCGAACATCCTTGACATCGAGATCCTCGGCGTCATCCGCTTCGGCCAGATTTTCTTCCCTGGTGACGATGCACTTGCCGGAGGTCAGGTACGGACCGACGAAGGCGACGTCCATGTTGCGAGCGGGATTGATGGTCATGTTGGAGAGCACCACATCGACCTTGCCACTGCGCAGCGCCGGGATCAGTTCCTTGAATGGCATGACCCTGGTGACCAGTTTCACCTCCATGGACTTGGCCATTAGGTGGGCCAGGTCGATATCCAGACCGGCCAGGGTCCCGTCTGACTGCTTGAATGTCATTGGGTCCATGGTTGCGGAAGTGCCCAGTACCAGTTCACCACTCTTCTGAATGCGTGTCATCACAGGTGTGCCATCCGCTGCCAGTGCAGCCGTGCTGCCGACAGCGAGGATCAGAAGTGATAAAAATGTGCCGTAGAGACTGAGTAATTGTTTCATGTTGTTGTTCCTGTTGATGGTAATGAATGGCTGCTTCGCATACACAGGGTTTAAGCTGTAACCATGCAGACCGCGATTTAAACACATCTGTTGCGGCTGTGAAAGCTGTGCGCAGTGAATCACACGCATGGGGGACAGCTAACAAATTTGTCTCGCCCGGGTAACGGTCAGGGAAATGCAGTGAATGTCTTCTTTCAGAAACGGGCAAGCCTTGATAGGTTCAATGATTCAATGCAGGGACCCGGGCACCATCAGGGTAAATGGCTGACGTAATACTATGAGAGGTCGTCGTTGGCACTCTTCCCGACATGCAGTGTTTGCAGCTGCCGAAGGTTCTCCTCTGCGGGTGTATACCCTGGCTCCAGACGCAGTGCCTCGGTGAAGTGGAGAGCAGCTGCGTCAGGATCACCTTTCATTTTCATTATAATGCCAAGTGCATTATGCGCCCGGTAATGTTCTGGATTAAGCCGCAGAGTCTCCCGTGCATGCAGCAGTGCTTCATCATAGCGATGAAGCTTGATCAGAAGGTATGAAAACTCTACACGTGCATATTGATAATCGGGCTTGAATTCCAGAGCGGTATTGAATTGCGTGTACGCAGCCGCATCATCTCCCTTCTTTACGTACAGGTTTGCAAGTGCAGCATGCACGTAATGATCATCGGGCTTGATCTCCAGCTCCGCCCGACAATGCGCGATTGCCTTGTCCGTTTTCCCCTGCTTGTCATAGATCATTGCCAGTCGCGCTTGCACGCCGGGCAATTCCGGAGCGATACGCCGTATCTCGTGGAGATAATGGAGTGCCTCGTCATCTTTCCCCAGTGCGAATGAGGATCTGGCCAGCCGGTCATAGATGACAGGGTTCGGGCCCAGTATTTCCAGTGCCTGCTGGAACAGGTCATAGGCCTCCTCGAACTTCCCGGCCCAGTCAAGCACCTTGCCGAGATTCATGAACGTATGGCCCTCCGCCGCCGGATCAAGCTGCGCGATCACAGCATCCCTGACGGCCTCGATACGCGCTGCGCTCCAGTTGGCGTCGGGCATGACAATATTGCGGTTGCGCAGATGATCGAGCAGCGCCAGACCAAGAAGACGGTAGCCCTCCATGTTGGCATGCACGTGGTCCGGAAAATATTCCTTGCCGAAGATGGCGTGATCATATTGTTGCAAGTAGGCTTTACGGAGAATGCCCGGAAAATCAATCAACGGAACATTTTCCGACGCAGCAACCTCCTCGACAGTTTGTTGCATGGCACCCAGTATGCGCAGCGGTGCGACATCTTCCTCGACCGCCTGCCTGAATGATTGCTCCGCCTCGTGGTGCCGCCCGAGGCTGAACAGAACCTGACCGATCCTGTAATGCAGGTCTGCATAGCGATCATCCAGGTCAAGCGCCTGCTGATAGTCAGTCAATGCCCCCGTCAGTTCGCCGGCTTCAAAGAGAGCCGTCGCACGCTGAACCAGATTCTCCCAGTCCTGTTGCGTCTGTTTATCCAGCCCCTCCCGGTGCTCGCTCTTGAACGGCGACATATCCTTGATGTTGATCGCCGGCTGAACAAACACGATGTCCGCATCTGCACTGCGGGCAATCCTGACCATGCGCATCAGATTGAGTCGATAGTGGGTAATAATCTGCTGCTTCAGGGCATCATCGCGGTGATAGCTCTCCGGGCCAATCGTAAAATTCAGGACTTCCTCGACTTCGCCACCCAGCTTGTAACGCTGCTTTGCCTGTTGCAGCGAATCGGGTTGCACGGCATCAATCACATCCTTCATGGCCGTATAGACACGTGTACCGCTGAGTGCAGCATTCAGATTGACCAACCATGAAGGCAGATCGGCAAGTGCACCATAGGAGCGCTCTTCAAGGAATTCATTCTGTCCCGAGTAAACGATAAACAGGTCGGGCTGGTATTGCTTGAGCTCGCTCATCAGTTTGGCTACGCGGTAGCTGGCAAAACTGATACCACCGGCATTGATAACCTCCCAGTTGCGCGCCGGTTCTGCAGCGTTCAGGTATTCACGCAACCATCCGCAAAATGAAACCTTGTCGTAATACGGCCGACCGTATGTGGTCGAGCCGCCCATGCAGAATATGCGATAGCTGTTGCTGTCTTTTTCCCTGGGAAACTCCTGGTAGTTGAACAGCCCCCGCTTGTTATTGGCCGTTCTGAGGATGACAGTTCCATCCGGCGCGGTGAATTCAACGAACTGGGGGACGTTCTCGGCGAAGCCGACAAATGGATCCTCGGTCAGCAGGACCGGGCTGACACCAATAGAGGCCAGGATGAGTTCGCTGGCCGCGAAAAATCCTGTGACGATAATAAATGTGAATACAACGTTCTTGATATACATTTACAATCTGCTTACTGGTTGCCAAGAGGACTATTCGACAGCTTCTCCATGTCGGGCAGGACCCGGTTTTGAAAAACTAGCAGATTTATTACGCCGTTGTTTTGATCCAAATCAAAGTCGGGCTTTTCAAGCCATGCGGCAGCCGGGTGGAACCCGGTCTGGCATAAAACAGGTCGGTTCCGAAATTTACAGTGATACAAGGACTTGTACCCGGGCGTTGGAACTGCAACCATTGCAGACCATCACCGCTGATGTAAAGGGACATCATGCCCGGACAACTGAACCTCCAGTTCCCCAGCCCGGACAACCTGTGCGTTGTACTTGCAGGCAGCTGGCTGTTAGCTGACAGTCGCCCTGCTCCTGACGATATCGCCCGGCAACTGCAGTCCCGCAGTGACCTGCACAGCATCAGCTTCGACACCAGCGCCGTCACTCAATGGGACAGCGGTTTGCTGACATTTCTCGCCCGTGTCTTCCAGCTGGCTGGTGACCACCGGATCAGCATCGATCCTGGCGGGCTGCCCGACGGTGCCCGGCGCATGATGACACTGGCAATGGCGGTTCCCCCGCAGGAGGACACGGGCAAACACAGCGAGCACCCACCGCTGCTGCAGCGAATCGGTGAGCGGTCGCTGTCCATGTGGCGCGCGGCCCCCGAAATGCTGCACTTCCTGGGCGAGGTCACCCTCAGTTTCGGCAGGCTGTTTCGTGGCACGGCGCAGTTCCGGCGTTCCGACCTGATGCTGGTCATCGAGGACGTGGGACCGCACGCGCTGCCGATCGTCTCCCTGATCAGCTTTCTCGTCGGCCTGATCGTTGCCTACATGGGCGCCGTGCAGCTGGCACAGTTCGGCGCCCAGATCTACATCGCCAACCTGGTCAGCCTTGGCATGACGCGCGAGATGGGTGCCCTCATGACCGGCATCATCATGGCCGGGCGTACCGGTGCCGCCTTTGCCGCCCAGCTCGGCACCATGCAGGTGAACGAGGAAATCGATGCCTTCAGGACGCTGGGTTTCAACCCGATCGACTTCCTCGTCCTGCCGCGCATACTGGCCCTGGTGCTGATGATGCCGCTGCTGGTGCTGTATGCGGGCATCGTCGGCATCACTGCCGGGATGTTCGTCGCGGTAACGGTCTTCGATATCAGCACCTTCGAGTATTACCAGCAAACCGTGCGTTCCATGGCATGGACGCATATCTGGGTCGGCGTGATCAAGGGCACGGTGTATGGCATGCTGATCGCCTTTGCCGGCTGCCTGCGCGGCATGCAGTGCGGACGCAGTGCCCAGGCCGTCGGCGAGGCCACCACCTCTGCCGTGGTGACCGGTATCCTGTTCATCGTCATCGCCGCCTCGCTGCTCACCATCATGTTCCAGGAGCTGGGGATCTGATATGGAAGCGACCGCCGTGCCGTATAAACCCGACCCGGATGCCCACATCAGCGTACAGGACCTCACCATGGCGTACGGTGATTTCGTCATCCAGCGCGACCTTAATTTCAGCATCCGGCGTGGTGACATCTTCATCATTATGGGTGGCAGCGGCTGCGGCAAGAGCACCCTGTTGCGACACATGATCGGGCTGAAGGCACCCGCCAGCGGCAGGATATTGTTTGACGGCATCAGCTACTGGGAGACATCGCCCGCCGGGCAGCAACGCATCAAGCGGGGCTTCGGTATGAGTTTCCAGAGCGGTGCGTTGTGGAGCTCCCTGACACTGGCCGAGAATGTTGCCCTGCCGCTGGGTGAATACACGGACCTCGCAGCGGCCGATATCGCCGAGGTCGTGTCTCTGAAACTCTCGCTGGTGGGGCTGTCCGGTTTCGAGGAATTCTATCCGTCCGAGATCAGCGGCGGC
>JBATFE010000356.1:0-4507 GCA_049664445.1 Gammaproteobacteria bacterium | reverse complement strand
GAATAAAAGCACTTCAAGAAACTGTTGTCCGCAGATTGCTGGATAACAGTATTGAGAAGTCTGACCAGCCGAAAAGACCACACCTGACGGTTGTTAAATAACTCCTGCCTATAACCTATCTTTCCCGAGAACAGCCATTTTCGGGAAAGATGCCGACTCAGCATCGCATAGAATCAGTTGCTTACCCGTTGGTTCAGTATGCGCACCAAACATCGTAAACGGTTAAGTTTGTGTAAACGCACGGACAAACTGCCTGAACTACAGGGGTCTGCTAATTTCTGACGGACGCCCTGGTAAGCTAAACGCACACTCTCTGGCTAAACCAGACCTACCCGCACACCGAAAACCCCGCCGATGCGGGGTTCCTGTTAGGCAGCTCTCGGCCAACTCCGGTCATCCGTGCCATATATGCTAATGTCCTGTTTGGAGATTTACAGACGTTAAGCAAATCGCCTGGGTCGCGGCTGGCAGTGACTTCACTGACCCAGATCCGACCACCATCCCGGCGTGACTTCCAGGCAACCCTGGAATAACATCGCCCCCAGCTCATCAATGTCACCCGGGAAGCATGGATTTGAATCACTATCGTGTATTGGTGATTGGCCCACGCCGCGCACTCATCGAGGTATTGCGTTCCAGGGGTATCCCGTTTGCCGTGTGGCAGGAAAAAGCCGGCTTTGCCATCGCGGATGCAAAGCCCCTTGTCACGGCGCCACTCTGGAATACGACGTCCAGGCTGAAGCAGTTTATCGGTGTGTCCTTCGCTACCGCACGCTATACGCACGTGATTGCAGGCAGCGAAGCGGCCGTCTACCCGGCTGCCGTGGCGCGCCGCGTACTCGGTGCGAGACTGTCACCCGCCAGCACCGCGCTGCGCTGCCGCGACAAGCTGGCAATGAAGGAATACCTATCCGGGTACAAAATCCCGATGACCGCTTTCATGGCGGAAACATCCGCTCGCTCGCCGGCAGAGGCCTTCGCGCGCCTCGGCACCCCGCTGGTACGCAAGCGCAGAAAATTATCCGGTGGGCGCGGTCTGGAACTGCTTCACAAGGAACAGGACCTGGTGCTACGGCGTGATGGACGCAACATCCTTGAACGCTACGTGTCCGCGCCCGAGGCAAGTATCGAATCCTTCGTCAATGAGGGCCAGATCCGCTTCGTCAACACCACGCGTTACCTGGAAAAAGCTCATGTCAATTTTGTGCCCTCGGCACTTGATGAGACCTTGCTGGAATCCATGCAGGCCCTCAACCGCCGCGTCATCGAAGCACTGAAAATAAACTGGGGCATCACACACCTCGAAGTCTACCTTGGCGATAACGGTCTTCTGTTCGGTGAAATCGCCCTGCGCCCGCCGGGTGGCTACATCATGAACGCTATGCAACACGCCTACGCATTCAATCCGTGGGCGGCGATGGTCGCGATGGAGCTTGGCGAACACTTCGACTTCCCTGACTGCCTCGCCGCCTACTGCTGTGTGGAAGTATTTCATCCCGGCGCCGGACAGGTCGTAGCGATACGCGGTGGGGACCTGGTCAGGCAGCATGCCGCAACGCGCGAGTTCCGCCTCAAGATCCAGCCCGGGGACAGCATCAGCCGGCGGGAAAGCGCAGGACAGGATATCGGCTACCTGTTGTACAGCTGCGATTCAGCCGCCGCGCGGCTTGAGGTGTACCGGTATTTTCAGGAACATTTTTCTATTGAGGTGCGCTGACAGGTTGTGGATAAATTTGCAGACGACGTGAAATTTAAACCAGGCGGATAAGTGGCGGGTGGTGGTCGGAGCGTAGAGCTGGCATCTCCTTCTTATGGGTAGTATGACACGCCCATTTCACAAGAATCCGCCAAAATCGACCCCATATTCCCTATGCCTCTTCGGCATCCATAAATAAGTCGATGTCGTCCATGCCCATTTCGCTGTCATCATAATCATCAACTTCTTCCTTGAACACAGCGACGGGTCGCGTCGTTAGGTGACTGATGCTGGCAGAGTGGCCTTTGAAATTGCGGCGTGCCTTCTTATACCCGGAATCAAGATCCGCAATGAATCCGGATTCAGCCGGCTTGAGTTCACGCAACTTCTGTTCAACTATCTCGCGCGCATATTCGAGGATCTCGCCGCGTACAAGATTGAACAGGTAAAGTGTCTTCGGATTACCCGTGTCAAGGCGTGCATCCCGCAGTACCGGGCTGCTGCGCGCACCGGCATTCAGATAGCCGTACCAGAGAGATGCTTTACGTTTCGATGCGTTTGCCATTTGAACTTACCTCACCTACTGGCACAAATATCCGCTATATATACCTTGCAACTGTGATTGACAAGATACTTTTCACGGTTATCGAATTGGCAGGTTAAAACTTTAGGTCGGAAGCCCCCGTTTAGCAGAAATTACTTGCACTTGCCGCAGGAACTTCAGGGATAGATCGGTAACCCACCGTTCGCTGAATTGACAGAGCCTGGCATTAGCATTGTTGCATGCGGTGTCATTCGGCCAGGTATGGAATAGTCATTCTGTCTGTCTCAGCCGGGAGGACCATCCAGCAACGCCACCCGAACATCCATACTGGTGAAAATAGCGGGCGGACCAAACTGGTGGTATACAGAAACGTCGGCTGCATCGCGTCCATAGGCGACTGCAAGTCGCCCGCCACGAAGCGTGTGCTGCGTGGGATCGAACGCGTACCAGCGACCCCCAACGTATGCCTCGAACCAGGCATGCAAGTCCATAGGCTCAAGCCCGTAAAGGAATCCTACTACCAAACGTGCGGGGATGCTGATGCTGCGGCAAAGAGCGATGCCAAGATGGGCAAGATCGCGACACACCCCTTCCTGTTGCGCACTCACCTCGACAGCGGATAACGGAAATGCGCTGGATCCGGGTGAGTAGCGTATCGAGTTTCGAATCCAGTCGCTGATTCTGTACACCTGGTTGTAGCCTGGCTGTACACCATCGACGATGTCTCGCGCAAGATCGCCGAACCTGTCCGATTCACAATAGCGACTTGGGAGTAAATACAACAAGACCGTGTCCGGTAGATTCTGCACCTCCACAAAGAAAGCGCCTGGTGCCTCATCTAGCACATCTGCAGTCAATACAGTTGCTGAGGTATGAATAGAAAACTCACCGGCTGGTGCTACCAAGCGCTGACAAAGATTGCCGAAGATGTCAGTGTACTCCTCCACCGTAACACTGGGCGACAGGGTATAGGCTTCTTGCGCTATCCACTGCTGTATACCGCTGCGCGGGCGAAGCATGAGTACCAACGGGGTCGAGCCGCCCATTTGAAACCTGAGATTGCACGTAGTCTGGATCCACATTATGTTCTTTCCGTAAATTTCCTATCCTGCCAGGATACCTGAACGCTCAGTTAGCGGGCTGCTCTATCGTATTTAACGATCACGCCAGGCGTAGCCGCTGAAGGGTCGCACGAGCTCCTCCTTTACTGATATCAGGGTTAATACTAAGTTCCAGCATTGTCAGTGCCTCGAGATCGACGAAGTAATCTTCAAGCTCCCGGGTGTTGCCGGGCGGACTGAAGTTATACTGCTGACGCACTATCTCCCTGGGGGGCTCCTCAATACCACGGGACCAACGCAGCACGAATTCCTGTGTGCGCTCCAGCTCGTCCTCCTGAAATACCAGTTGAATACGACTGATCCTGTGCGGTGTGTCAAATAGAAGGCGTATTGTCTGCTTTCCAGATAGTTGCGCACGCCAGCCAGATCCCGTATTCGATACCAATGCTGATTCGATCGGATGTTCCGTGTCCTCGGATGTTAGCTCCACCTGTACCGTGTGTTCAAGGTCAAGCCAGTCCTGAGTTTCCGCGGGTGGCAATCCTTGAGTGTCCTGCTTGATTATCTGCTTGCGCATGCACTACCTCCTGTAGCTTCTTTCCCAATAGACACACAACCTAACATATTTTAGAAAGGTGTCGTGATGCTGGCGAGTGCCTTGTCAGCTTCACCTCATTCTCTGCAGGTTTCGCTGTCGATCATGGATGCCAGGTATATGCTGGATGAAGGAAGTTCATGAGATAAGCTGCTGTATCATGAGTTAAACGCGTACTTCCGACCCATTCTTTTACTTTATATTTGACGCCATGTCCTGCAAATGGCATAAGGGTAGTCGAGAGGCGCCTCGGCAACATCGATTGCCTGACGGTGATGCCTTTAATAATACGGAGGAGTAGACAGTGAAAAACAGGGAAATAAAATCCAGGGCAATGATTGCAACCATCAGCTTGCTGCTTGCCAACCCGGCCAGTGCGGTGGATATGGGCAATATGATGAATCCATCCAAATGGACGGGCGGTAATAACAACATGATGAATCCATCCAAGTGGGTTGGCGGTAATAATGATAATGATCGTTATTATGATGATTATCGTGGTGGTCCCCCGGGCTATGGTTATGGTGGCGGTCCCGGTTATGGTGGCGGTCCCGGTTATGGTGGCGGTCCCGGTTATGGTGGCGGTCCCGGTTATGGTGGCGGTCCCGGTT
>JBATFE010000355.1:0-1575 GCA_049664445.1 Gammaproteobacteria bacterium | reverse complement strand
GTTTCTCGGCACGCAATTCGGCCCGGTAGCTGAGCGCCAGCCCCTGCTGCCATATTGCGGCACACTCCAGCCGTTCAGGCAGTGCGGGCAGCACCCGTGTCAGGAAGGTCAGCAGCGCCTGCGCAAGGGCCCCGTGTATCCGCCGGCCGGTCTCACTGTCGCGGCTGTAGAGCAGTCCACAGGGTTGTGAGAAACGCCCCCACAGGTAGGAATGGAACCATTTCATTGAGGTACCGCGTTCCAGGTCCCGCAGTGAGATGACGGCATACTTGGCACGCACCCGGTGCCCGTTGTCCTCCACCTCGAGGTAATAGACATTGGGAGGCAACAGCCTGTTGAAAACAGCGGGGAGCGATTTGCCATAGGCCTTCCGGTAATCGTCAACCACCAGGTACAGGTCGACCAGCCCCTCCAGGGCATCGCCACTGCGCAGGCTGGAACCGTAGAACAGCATGGCATCGACGGCATCATTATAGACCTCAAGCAGCGCATTGCGCAGCGCCAGCAGCTCACTGCTGGCGGCCAAAGATGTGCTTTCAGCAAGCAGTGTTGTCAACGGCTGCAACGAGTGCTCGCTGCTCATAACAGAGTCAGACAAGGGTTACGCTGCCCTCCTCTGCTGCAGATGCCGTTCATAAGGTCTGCGGACTGTGCGGCTACTGGGTAAACCAGCGTGCCGCCAGCGTCTGTTCGCGGCGCGTCAAATCGATCTCTGTCAGCCAGGATTGCAACGGACCGGAGGTGACACGTGAATAGATCCCCATGGCCAGTCGCAAAACCAGGAAAAGAGTCGAGGCCAGCGTCCACAGGGCAACGGCCTCCAGACCCAGGTCCGGACGTCCCGGCAACAGGCTGATGGTCAGGATAATAAGGCATGGATTGCGGCGCGCCGTGATCAGGCGATTGAACGAGTCGACAGGCCGCCAGCTGTAAATGCCAAAGCGGGCCATCCTGCTGAAGATACCTTCCACTACCCGGCCGGCGATATAACCGATAAAGATGAGTGTTATCACCGTGCTCATGGCGACGTTCAAAAAAGCGGGATTGTATGAGGCCAGGCCAATCCCCCAGG
This sequence comes from Gammaproteobacteria bacterium, assembly GCA_049664445.1. Lineage (GTDB taxonomy): Bacteria > Pseudomonadota > Gammaproteobacteria > UBA9214 > UBA9214 > UBA9214. The sequence continues at coordinate 503 of JBATFE010000355.1, read as the reverse complement.
CGAGATACCAGAAGGGTGGATGCAGCAGGTCGAGTATATGATCAAAATAGTTTCCCAGCGGGCTCGACGTCACCGTCACCCGTGCCAGCTTGCCGTCTACCGTGTCGAGGAAGGTCATCAGCCAGCCACTTATCAGACCGGCGACGAATGCGCCCTGGTAGAACAGCACACCGGCCAGGACGGCGAGTACCCAGCTCAGGGCTGTCACATGGTTCGGCAGGATATCAAGGCGGACACACAGTCGGGTAACCCAGCGTGCGGGTGCCGGCCAGACCCATTTGGTCACAAGGTCGGTGACACCCTTGTAGGCCGTCTTGAAAAGGTGATGTTCCAGCGCACGACTGTTCTCTACATTAACGGGAAACACAAAGGCTGTGTGCGCCTTCTTCAGCCGGATGTGTGTTTGCGGAACAAGCGTATCCGGGGTTTCGATGTCGAACGCAACCGGCAGTTCCTGATGATTCCCTCTGATATGGTCCATCACCTGCGCCGCTGACCCTGCC
>JBATFE010000354.1:0-3272 GCA_049664445.1 Gammaproteobacteria bacterium | reverse complement strand
GTGTTGGTTGTATAAAAGCAAATAAATACAACGAGATATGCGATTTGAGACGGAATACTACGAACCAGGAGGTCGGAGGTTCGACTCCTTCCGGGCGCGCCATTTTTCAATGACTTACAGCCGCCTTGAGCAAGTGGCTGTCCAATAGAGCTAAAAACATCCATTTAATTGGACAGGTGCTGTCATAGCATACCTTCTCTGTGCATGCGGCATCCGTGACCAAATGGCAGACAGGGTTCTAAAAAGTCGGTGTCAATGAGATCCGGAGTTAGGGAAGGATACTTCCAGGAACAAGTCTGTCTAAGTTTTCGTTTTCAGGTGATAATTAGCAATTCGCCCAGGACACCACACGACAATTTTCTTGAATCCTGATATTCCTTACTATATAGTAAGGAATACTCCATACAGTAGTGCAGAGGATTGCCTTTCATGACAACTGCAACCATTACCAGCAAGGGCCAGGTCACCATTCCGAAGGACGTGAGGCGCCGCCTCGGTATCGGTACCGGTGACCGGGTGGAATTCGTCGAAATTCAGGATGGGGTTTTTCAGATCGTTGCTGCAACTCAGGATGTCCAAGCACTTAAAGGCATCGTGCCCAAACCTGGAAAGCCTGTCACGATAGAGGAAATGAATCAGGCTATTGCTGAAATGGGAGGTGCTGATTGATTGGGCTCGATACCAATGTCGTGATCCGTTACCTGGTTCAAGATGATAAAAAGCAATCCACTGCCGCGACTCGCTTTATCGAGAAATCGTTATCCACGGATGCTCCCGGTTATATCAACCATATTTGCTTGTGCGAGATCGTATGGGTGCTGCAGCGTTGCTATGGTGTTGCAAAGCCGCAGGTGCGAGAGATTATCGAGGGATTGCTCACGACCAAGCAGTTTAATGTAGAAAACGTTGAAGTCACCTGGAAAGCGTTGCGTGCATTTGATGCAAACAGTGCCGACTTTTGTGATGCGTTAATCGGTCAGGTAAATATTCACCGTGGCTGTGAGTACACTGTTACCTTTGATAAGAAAGCAGCAAGCCTGCCGGGTTTTGATCTATTGGGATAACGATCGGGAATGATCTTTTTGCTGGAGTGCAGAACGCATTACTATTCATGCCGCCAGCGATGTTTTGAGCTGTGTATGGCGAATTACTAATTATGAAAACAAGGGCGCTTGATAAGTCACCGGTGGAAGAGGCAGGAGGTTAGCTTCTCATTAAATGTCGTGAAATGATGTGCGGGACTTTTGCGGGATTCAGTTATGCATCGTCCTGCATTGTTAGGCAAAATGGGCAACGGGCATTACCAGTAATCTATGTTAAAAAACAGAATGTTAGCGATTGGCTTGCTAACTACGAACCAGGCGGTCGGAGGTTCGAATCTCTCCGGGCGCGCCATTTCAATAGAAACAGTAAGATAGAAGGCATTTCAGATGTCTTTTCTATCTGCTGTTCTCCCGCCCTGCAGTTTCTGTATTCATTTTAAATCAACAAGCTGTCTTCTTGTTCGAGTGCCTGGTCAATAACCAGGTTGTCTACCTGTCATATTGATGAGCTCACTCTTGCAGGCTGGCGGCCTGCTCCGGGTCCCGAAGCTGGTAGCTGCGGTCCTTGATGTTGAGGACATAGCTGTGGTGCAGGAGTCGGTCAAGAATGGCAGTTGCAAACACCTCGTCGCCTACCAGGGCAGGCCGGTAATGGATGTGGGCAGTTTCCGCAACCGGGTCTCGCTGACATTGCCCGGAAGCAGGGAACAGCTGACCATTATCCGTGATGGCAAGCATCATGGTATTACGGTCACCATTGGAAAACTCACCGAAGACAAGCTGATTGCCAAGGGTCCGGCCCAAAGCACCGACGAGCTCGGACTGACCGTGCAGATGCTCACACCACAACTGGCTGAGCAGTTTGATGCCAAAGCGGGAGAAGGGGTGGTCGTAACAGAAGTCGAACCCGGCTCCATTGCCGCCATGGCGGGTATCGAGCCCGGCGCTGTGATCGTGCAGGTAAACCGCAAACCGGTGAAAAGCGCCGCTGAGTTCAAACGCGCGGTGGAGAAGAGTAGTGGTGACAAGCGTGTACTGTTGCTGTTGTGCAAAGGGGATATGCAGCAATATTTGGTGCTGAGGTGGTAATTTCTTTGCAGTCTGATTTTGGAACCTTGGCGAATTCCTATTCATGCAGCGACCGGGGTTTGAAAAAGTCTGTTGCAGTGTGATATCCATGAATAGTTGCTGAGTTTTGCGGCTAACGGTTGATGCGCGCCGCTAGCTTCAGCAGGCGCGTTCCCGTCCAGAGACTGATGAACACGGTAATGGTTGTAATACTGTAGAAACGCGCCGAGTTTTCGTTCAAGATCCTGCGCATTCCAAAAGAAGACACGATCAAGGTATTCACGGCGAATCGTTCCAATCAGTTGCTCAACGAAGGGATGCGATACCGGTGTGTACGGGATGGACTTAATTTCCTCTATCCCAAGAATCCGCAGGTTGGCTTGCCATCGCTGATAACGGAAAATTGGGTCATTGTCTGAGCTGAGGTGGTGTGGAACGCCCTGAAGCCGAACAGAAACCGATCGAGTGCTGAGAGATTAGGCGCACGTCGCCGCGAACAGTTGATGACCAGGAGCTGCTGCTTCATGATCAGGCTATCTGCGACAACAGTCCTTGCGCCGCCGGGCCCCAGGAGTTTGGCGATCGTGGTCAGCAGATGTGCGAGGAGAAGCAGCAGATCTTTCATGGCAAAGCAGGGTAGGGAAGGTTGCTTCCAGGAACAAGTCTGTCTAAGTTGTCGTTTTCAGGTGATAATTGTCAATTCGCCTAGGACAGGTTAAGTCTCGGTATTCAGGTGATAATAAATAATTCGCCAGGGACAGGATTACGGTGAATCCTACCCGGGCACGAAGGAGGAAACTACGTATACAGACAAGGGTTCACCTAGTGGATTACTGCGCCAGTCCTCGACCCTACCGAGTTACACAGAATTATTTACAGGCTCGCCGCGTATACCTTCTGTTGCATCCTATTCAAATTCCTCAGGCCACTTCCGGGCCGTGTGGAACACGCTCAGAATCTGGACCTCTTTGCCTTTTACTCGGTATGGCACGATATAGGGCAGTCCGGGAATAACCAGCTCCAGTGTCCCTCGCACGCGCCCTGATCTACCCAATTTCGGGTGATCTTCAAGCTGGCTGACGGCGTGCCCTATGCTCTGCGCCACTTCCAATGCAGTTCGCCTGTTGTCTCTGGCGATATAGTCCTGAATACTCTCTAGCG
>JBATFE010000353.1:0-1859 GCA_049664445.1 Gammaproteobacteria bacterium | reverse complement strand
CTGTTGTGCTGCCTGTCGCGGCCATCTCAGTCATGGCAATACTGATTGAAAGCCGGTGGCGTGAGGGTGTCATATATAGCCAGACACGCGTTAGCGAAAATGGCCGGCTCTTTCAAATCTACAAATTACGTAGCATGGTTGTTGAAGCTGAGAAAGATGGTATCGCACGCTGGGCCGCTAAAAATGATGTGCGTATTACCGGTGTCGGTGCGGTTTTGAGAAAATTTCGACTGGACGAATTGCCGCAACTGTTTAACGTACTCAAGGGTGATATGAGTTTTGTCGGCCCACGGCCGGAGCGTCCTGAATTCGTCGAGAAGCTGTCTGAAAAGATTCCTTACTACAATGAACGGCATCGGGTGAAACCCGGGCTGAGTGGCTGGGCGCAAATCCGATACTCTTACGGGGCCTCTGAAGAAGACGGTTTCGAAAAGCTGCAGTACGATCTCTACTATGTTAAAAATTGCAGTATCCTTCTGGATATACTGGTGCTGCTGCAAACTGCCGAGGTAGTCCTGCTCGGTAAAGGTGCGCAGTAGCCTGTGTGTGCAGGCCTGTGTTAATGGCCGATCATCGAATCTGTTCCTGATGATTTCGCAAGTTTTGCATTCCTGATTTAACTCGCTCGTCTCAAGACTCTCTCCAGTCTCATCCTGTTGAATCATGAAATTCCCGCTTGCACGGGATGCTCACATGTGTGCGGTTTAGAGCCCCGTTCTCCGTAAATAAAAAATCTCCTGCCTGCCTTATGACGCTGAGCGTCAGTTTATTGTTGTTTCTGTGACCTGAATCTCACGCTTAGCGGTGATTCGATCACGCAGAAAGGTCCTGTTACTGCCGATGATTTCTCCATGTATTGCAGCAACACATTTCAATAAGCAGCTGGCCAGGCGCGCCAGCATGATGGAGAGTAGGAAATATGATTAGTCAGTTTATGCGGACGGGTCTTACCAGAACGGTGCTGGCTACATTCTGTGCGGCACTATTGACAGCATGTGGTGGCGACAACGGATCTTCAAATGAACTGACCAGCACCGTGGTCAGCGGCAGTGTCGGCGATGGCCCGATCACCGGGGCAACGGTAGAGATTTACAATGTTAGGGATGAGTTGATCAGTACCGAGACCAGTGATAGTACAGCTTCTTACAAGTCCAGTTTTAAAGTAAATTCGAGTGATTATCCGCTATTGCTGAAGGTATCAGATGGTATTGACCTGGTGACCGGTGATGCCCCGGATTTCGAACTGGTCTCATATATGATGAGTAAATCCAGTGCAACAGCGAATATAAATCCATTCTCGACGTTGATCGTGAAAATGGCAGAGTCCATGCCCGGTGGTGTTAATGCCGAAAATATTAATCATTCGAATGCAGTCGTGATGGAAAAGTTCAGTTTTGGTCTGGATCCGGATTTTATCGGTGACCCTGTTGCGAACAGAATATCGAGCAAGAATATTGCACAGATCGTCAAGGCCAGTGAAGCCCTGGGTGAGATGGTACGTCGTACCCGCGACCAGATTTCAGCAACGGGTCGTTCGATTAGTGGTGATGATGTCGTCAAAGCTATTGCCGCAGATATGGCAGATGGATTTCTTGATGGCATGGGTGCGCCGGGTAGTGATCCCGTCATTGCCGCGGTAGCCAATGTCGTCACGGGTCAGGTGTTGGTCGAGGCGATGACAAACACCCTGAAGGTAAACGGTGTCATTGCCACCGTGGTCATTGACCAGGCAATTTCAATCGCGAACTCCTCTGTAAAATCTTCCCAAATGAGTGATTCAGTCCGCATTACTTCGGGCCTCGTCAATCAGGCAAGGCTGTCCATAGCCGCTGCACAGGTGGTTGATTCCAGTGCAAGGC
>JBATFE010000352.1:0-15215 GCA_049664445.1 Gammaproteobacteria bacterium | reverse complement strand
GGTGCACAGATGGCGACCTTCGATGTCGGTCACCCGGATGTCATGGATTTCATTCGCGCCAAGCGTGAAGACGGTCGCCTGCGCCAGTTCAACCTGTCGCTGCTGATCACCACCGAGTTCATGGATGCGGTCAGGAACAGGGAAGACTGGCCACTGGCCTTTCCCATCAACCGCAAGGAACTCGATGAGCGTATCGATCTGAACGACCCGCAACAGATTGTATGGCGTGAATGGCCCTACAAGGGTGATTACATTGCCAACAACGCCGGCCTGGTTGCATGCCGGATCTACAAGACCATACCGGCACAGCGTCTCTGGGACATGATCATGAGTTCCACCTACGATTTCGCCGAACCGGGGTTTATTCTCATCGACAAGGTCAACGAGATGAACAATAACTGGTTCTGTGAAAATATCCGGGCCACCAACCCCTGTGGCGAGCAACCGTTGCCACCGTACGGTTCCTGTCTGCTGGGCTCGGTCAACCTGACCAAGTTCGTGCGTAATCCGTTTACCGAGCAGGCCGAGTTTGACTGGGAGGAATTCCGCAAGGTGGTTGGCGTCTTTACGCGCATGCTGGACAACGTGGTCGAGATCAACGGGCTGCCGCTGGACGGTCAGCGTGAGGCGATCATGCACAAACGCCGTCACGGCATGGGGTTCCTGGGGCTGGGTTCCACGGTCACCATGTTGCGTATGAAATACGGCGAACCGGCCTCGCTGGAATTTACCGAGCGCGTCAGCCGCGAACTCGCTATTACCGGCTGGCAGGTTGGCCTCGAGCTGGCGAAAGAGAAGGGCGCCGCCCCGGTCATGGATGAGGACTTCGAGGTGACCGAGGAGATGTTGCGCAAGCGTCCGGAAATGCGCCGCGACGGCTATCTGCCCGGCGATAGGGTGAAAGGCAAGGTATTGCACGCCAAATACAGCCGTTACATGCAGCGTGTTGCAGAAGTTGCACCCGAGTTAACGAAACAGCTGGCGGAAACCGGTGCCCGCTTTACGCATCACAGTTCGATTGCGCCCACCGGTACCATCTCCCTGTCGCTGGCCAATAATGCCAGCAACGGCATCGAGCCGAGCTTTGCACACCACTATTTTCGCAACGTCATTCGGGAAGGCCGCAAGAGCAAGGAAAAGGTGGATGTGTTTTCGTTTGAGTTGCTTGCCTACCGTGAACTGGTCAATACCGCTGCCACGGCGAGCATGGGCGGCGAAGGCCATTCATTGCCGGATTATTTTATCGCGGCGGATAATGTCACGCCAAAACAGCATGTCGACATCCAGGCAGCGGCGCAGAAATGGGTGGATTCCTCCATCTCCAAGACCGCCAATGTCCCCACCGATTATCCGTTTGAGGACTTCAAGGATATTTACCGTTATGCCTACGAACAGGGCCTGAAGGGCTGTACTACCTTCCGTTTCAACCCGGAGGCCTTCCAGGGTGTGCTGGTGAAAGGCGAGGACCTGGAGAATACCGTGTATGAATTTACGCTGGACGATGGCTCCAGGGTCAGCCTCAAGGGCAATGAAGAGGTCGAATACGACGGCGAGATGCACACCGCTGCAAATCTCTACGACGCCCTGAAAGAAGGCTATTACGGCAAGTTCTGAATCACCGCATAGATACGAATACGCAGGAGAAACTCATGGCAACACGCATTGACAGAAAAATAGTGGGTTACAAGGTCGGTAGCACAGGGGAGGCCGAAGCAGCGGCTGCAGCGGTCACGCCGGCAGCGGCGGAGGTCGAGTCAAAGCTGCAGGATAATGTGGTACACCTGCATGAAAAGCTGGAGCGGCCGGAGATGTTGATTGGCTCGACCTACAAGGTGAAGACACCGCTGTCCGAGCATGCCCTGTATGTCACCATCAATGACATCATTCTCAATCATGGCACCGAGAATGAATTGCGCCGCCCGTTTGAAATCTTTATCAACTCCAAGAACATGGACCACTTCCAGTGGATCGTGGCGTTGACACGGATTATTTCAGCGGTGTTCAGAAAGGGCGGTGATGTGACTTTCCTGGTGGAAGAACTGCGTTCGGTGTTTGATCCCCGTGGCGGCTATTTCAAGAAAGGCGGCAAGTACATGCCTTCACTGGTTGCCGAGATCGGTGACGCCATCGAGTGCCACATGCGCATGATCGGCCTGTTGAAGGATGATGGTCTCGATGAGCACCAGAAAAAACTGGTTGCCGAGAAGCGTGCCCAGTTTGAAGCCGCAGCAGGGACCGGTGCTGGCACTGTGGACAAACAGGACGGTGGCGAATTTCCGGAAGGTGCGCAGCTGTGTATCAAGTGTCATACCAAGGCCGCGGTGAAGATGGATGGTTGTCTGACCTGCCTGAATTGTGGCGAGTCCAAATGCGGCTAGTACCTTCGACCGATTGCAGGATGGCTGTTGTTTGACTATAAATATTCATAAGGCGTGTTTCGCGCCCATGATAAAAACAACAGCATGCCAGGAGATGTAATTCCTGGTGCAGGGAGACAGGATGCTACTGCAACAAAAACCGATTCCCGGCTACTGGTACAGTAATTTCAACGGGCAATTGATACAGGTCCGGGCGATTGTCTATCTGGCCGGTCAGCGACGCCGTATCGTGCTGGAGGATATCACGGGCAAGCGCGAGTCAATCGATGTAGACAGCTGGCACGGCATGGACCTGGTGCTGCACTCGCCTGTCAATGCGCACCCGGAAGGTGATGTGGCGCGTGACCTTTAATGCTCAGGCAGTAATGTTTTTTCCAGCCAGCCGCTAATGGCCGCGACCCGTTCGTCGTTCTGATCGTTAAAATAATGGCCGCCCGCCTTGATGCGGCTTTTTGTGCTGATCCCGGGGGCAGGCCATCCAGCAAGGCCTCCAGCGCTTTAACCTGCCGCCATACCGCCGCCGCGTAGTTTTCACTGCCAACACTATTCAGCAAGGGCACACGGATTTGTGTGCAGGGAAACGGCTTGCGCTGCGGGTTGGAGTCCATGGCAATACCGATGCTGGCATCAATGCTGCTGCCCTGTTGTTCCACCCGGACCGCACGCCTGTGCATGTCGTCGAGAATGGCTGCCACGATTTCGCCAGCCCGTCACTGTTTACGCCCCGGGTCAGCAGCCGTGCGCCTGAAAAAACAGGATTCCTGTCGCAACAGGTAGTAAAGAAAGGATATTATTCGCTTTCACGGGTATGGTACGGGTTTCCGCTTGTGCAGGCCCGGTGGCACTGACAGAGAAAATGCAAGGGGGAGGACCGGTTTGCCCCGGGTCGCAAGCTAACAGTGGAACCGGACAGCACATTGACACGCTATGTATCTTGAGTATTTCAATCTGACCGAACGGCCGTTTTCCATAACGCCTGATCCGCGTTTTCTGTATATGAGCGCGCGTCATCGCGAGGCGCTGGCTCATTTGCTCTACGGTCTCGGTGATGGCGGTGGCTTCGTGCAGTTGACCGGCGAGGTCGGAACAGGCAAGACAACGATTTGTCGCTGCCTGCTGGAACAGATACCGGAGAATGTGGATCTTGCGGTGGTGCTCAATCCCAAGGTCACGGCCATCGAGCTGATTGCCACGGTATGCGATGAGCTGGGTGTCAGCTACGATCCCGGCAGGGTCAGCGTCAAGATGCTGACCGATGTACTTAACCGCTACTTGCTGGATGCCTATGCACGCGGCCGGCACACGGTATTGATTATTGATGAGGCGCAGAACCTGAGTACCGATGTGCTGGAACAGGTGCGCCTGCTCACCAACCTGGAGACATCGACCCAGAAGCTGTTGCAAATCATTTTGATCGGGCAACCGGAATTGCGTACCCTGCTGGCGCGTGAGGATATGCGTCAGCTCGCGCAGCGCGTCACCGCACGCTATCACCTTGAGCCGATCAGCCGTGACGAGACCAGTGCCTACATCAGGCACCGCTTGCAGATCTGTGGTTCCAGCCAGGCGATATTCAACAAGCGTGCGGTCGACAAGATACAGCAGCTGTCGGGCGGTATACCACGCCTGATCAATGTCCTTAGTGATCGTTCCATGCTGGGTGCCTTTGTTGAGGGCAAGACCCAGGTGGATGTAAAGGTTGTCAAGAAGGCCGCCAGTGAGGTGCTGGCTGCCGGTAGCAATGAAAAGATTCGTCGCAATCGACTGCCGTTATTGCTGGGTGTGCTGTCGCTATTGCTGCTCATTACCGTGGCCGTTGTATATCAGCCCTGGAAGCGCCCAGAGAGCACAACGCTGCCAGTGGCCGGGACAGGGAAGGAGCCCGCCAGTGTATCTGCAGCGGAGAAGGCCGACGCCGTGGCTGCCGCAGCTGCCGCAGTGGATCTGCAGCGACCTGCAGAGGTGGTTGTGGCTGCGGTTGAAGACGAACCACAACAGCAATCACTGGCGACCCTGTTGACGGCCGCAGACAGTTCCTATTTACGCTCCGCCTGGACCGAGTTGCTTGCACTCTGGTCGGTGGTACTGCCGGAAAGTGTCAATGCGGATTTTTGCGAGTTTGCCGGGCAGTATGGCTTGCTGTGCCTGGAGGAACAGGGTAACTGGACTACCCTGCGGCAGTTTGATCGACCTGCGATCCTGACGCTGGTTGCCGCCGATGGCGAGCGTGTAGCGGTGGTGCTGCAGCACCTCGATGACTCGGTTGCGGAAGTACTCATTGGTAATGAACTCTACCGGCTGCCTACCGAGCAGGTTGAGCGAAGCTGGTATGGTGATTTTACCCTGTTATTGCAGGCACCGCCGGGTGGCCGCCTGTTTCTCCGTGTCGGTGACCGCGATCCGGTGGTCTCCTGGCTACGCAGCCAGCTTGAAATCGCACAGGGTGTGATCATACCGGCACAGGATCCATTGATTTTTGATTACGCACTGCAACGGGAAGTGCTGGCATTCCAGCGTCAACACGGGTTGGTGGCGGATGGCGTGGTTGGCAAGAACACCATGATTCATTTAAATACCGCCTCCCGCCGTCAGGGAGTGCCGCTGCTGTCGGCGCAGTCATACTGAGCCTGTCATGTCCTATATTCTCGAAGCACTGAAAAAAGCCGACCGTGAACGTACCCTGGGAGACGTGCCTGATCTGGAGACGGCGCACTGGGGTGAGCGACGCAGGCAGCGAAACTATCGCTGGGTATGGGTCGTTGTGGCGCTGCTGGTCGTCAATGGCACTTTGCTGGCGGTACTGCTGGGGCGCAATGATGATGCCGTGCAATCACCGGCCCCGGGGAGCGGCATTGCCGATCAGCTGCCGCAGCGTATTACCCCGCAGGCAGGTAGCACTGCCGTGCAGCCATCGCGCCAGATCACGCGACCAAGAGAACCGGTCTATGTGCCGCCCGTGGTGCAAAGACCGGCGTCAGCGGTTGCGGCAGCGCCAGCCTATGCCCGGCAGCCGGTCGCCGCGGTGGCCCCCGCCGGCCTGCCAGCAGCTTCACAGGGGGTGCCGTACTGGGACGATTTGCCGCTGGAGTTTCGCAGTGGCCTGACGCTGCCGCACATCGACGTGCATGTGTACGACGATGACCCGGCGCGACGTTTTATCCTGGTTGACCTGCAGAAGTACCGTGAAGATGAAACGCTGGAAAGCGGTGCGGTGGTTGAAGCGATCAATGCGGACAGCATCCAGCTCTATTATCAGGGCACCCGTTTCCTGATGGAGCGATAAGTCTAGCCGACCTTGCCTTCACGAATCTCTTCCGCTGTGGCGTCGCGGATACCCTGGATCTCGACTTCAAAAACAAGCGATTGACCCGCCAGCGGATGATTGCCATCGAGGCTGACGATGCCGTCTTCTATGCCGGTCACGGTAAAGGAGATTTCATTACCGCTTTCATCGTGGGCCGTGAGTCGGCCGCCAACCTCAATGCTGTCTCCCGGTGGCAGTTCGTCAAGCGGTATTTCGTGCAGCAGCTCGACATCGCGCTTTCCGAAGGCGTCTTCAGGTAATAATCTGGCCGTTACAATGTCGCCGACACAATGTGATTCCAGTTCGCGCTCCAGCCGCGGAAACAGTACACCGGTCCCATGCAGGTAGGTCACTGGTTTGCCGCCGGCCTCGCGCACCACAACACCATTGGTATTGGTGAGTGAATATTGCATGGTGACCACCTTGTTGACAGCAATGGTTTGCGGTTTCTTCATGGCGCTTGCTCGCGGGTAGTTGCCGGGGGTGTTCGCTGTTGCTGTTCTGTATTATACGTATCTACAGTCGGGTCTGCAGACGGGCAGCGAACTTTGCCTTGTGTTGCCTGTCTTATTGATTGTTGCAGGAATGTTACCCGGGGGTTGACTATGAAACAGGCTAAATTCTCGATTGGCCAATGTATCCAGCACCGCTTGTTTGATTATCGCGGTGTGGTTGTGGATGTGGACCCTGAATTTCTCGGTTCAGATGACTGGTATCAGCAAGTCGCAAAAAGTCGACCCCCCAGGGATGAGCCCTGGTACCACGTGCTGGTGCATGATGAGGGTAACGAGACCTATGTGGCGGAACGCAACCTGATGCCGGATGACAGCAATGATCCTGTCAATCATCCCTTGCTGGATGAGTTTTTTGCAGACTTTGATCACGGGCTTTATCTGAGCGGCAGGCACGTAAACTAGCTTGACCTCGATGTTTTCCTCCATTCAGGAATTGCTGACGAAGACATTACGCGCGCAGCAGCAAGAGTCGCTCGACCGTGAGCAGGCGCTGCGGATGGCGACGGTGGCGCTACTGATGGAAGTGGCGCGTGCCGATTACGGTATTAGTGACGGGGAGCGCGAGGTAATCCTGCGGATTGTTGAACGCTATTACTCTGTATCAACCAGGCAGGCCCTCGAGATTGCAGATGCTGCAGAGCGCCATGCTCATGATATGACATCACTGCATCCACTGACGCGCCTGATTACCCGTGAATGCAGTGTTGAGGAAAGGGTGGCGATTGTCAGACTGTTGTGGGAGGTGACATTTGCTGATGGTCATGTTGATAAACATGAAGAACACCTTGTCAGAAAAGTCGCCGATCTCTTGTATGTGCCACACAAGCAGTTCATCAGAACGCGGTTGCAGGAGAGTGGTGAGTAACCGTCGGTGCTGTGAGACCGTTGGCTGCTCGCAGAATCAATAAAGAACGGGGCCGCTTGCGGCCCCGTCTGGCGTATAGCCGTTTAACCGCTATTCGTTCAGACCATTTCCTTCAGGCCCTTCAGTGGCAGTACCTTAACGACATTGCGTGCCGGTTTTGCCTTGAACATCATTTCTTCGCCGGTGAACGGGTTTGTACCCTTGCGTGCCCGGGTGGCCGGTTTACGAACGACCTTGACCTTCATCAGGCCAGGAACTGTGTACACACCAGGCCTGCCTCTGCCCTTGAGGTCGCGCTTGATGAGTGCTGAAAGCGCATCAAATACAGCACCAACGTCCTTTCTGGTGAGGTCGGTTGCTTCAGCGATGTAGTTGAGGGTTTCAGACTTGGTGGTTGGTTTCATTGCTGCCTTTGCGGCGGTCTTCTTTTGGGTGGTCGCTTTCTTTTTTACAGCCATTCGTTGTCGCTCCTCTTCAGGTGGTGAGATTGATAGCACGCGTAAGATAGCACAATAATAAAAATGTTAAAGCGTTTTGATTTAATAAAACACCTTCTATTGCAGTACTTCAGCATCATGCCGCAGAGATCTGCCTGGATGTATTTGGCGGAGTTGTTCGCTGTCGTGTCGACTGATTGCCCGGCCATGATATGTGCTCGAGACACAATCGATTAATGGTTAGCGCCAGTGAGGTATGTCGCCAGCGAGCTTGCTGGCAGTCCCGAGAGTATGTGGCTCGTGGCTTGTGCGCTGTTGTTATGCTGCATCGAGAACCCGGATGCGCCGGGCGCCACAGCATGATAACGTTATAAGGTATTGAAAAATATAGCAAATAATATGGTATGGCACAGCGAGTGACGGCTTGCGGTCATGCATCGTAGTGGCCGATAGCGTGTTATTGATGTCTGTGTTGATACCTGTCAATGCGCTACGTGGCAGTGCTGCTGTCGTGTCTTGCATCCACTACGCGTCATTGGCAACGCAGCCAGACCCCCTCAATTTCAGGCTATTTTAGCCGATAAGCAGAGTGCGGCGCATCGCCGTGGCGGAGCCCCGTGAGCGGGGCAATAAATAACAACGACCACTGAATTCTTGACCGGGTGAATATGCGCGCAGCGAAAAAAATAACGGTAGATAGAAAGCTCCTGCAAGAGCTGGTGCCACTGAATGCCCTGTCTGCGGAGCGCTTCAGGGAAGTGGCGGAGAAAATTGTCATCGAGGAAGTGCTGGAAGGGCATTACCTGTTCCGCAAGGGTGACAGGGACAACCAGTCAATCTATCTGCTGGAAGGGAAGGTCAACCTCGTTGATGGGTTCAGGAAGGTCACCAGTGTAGTGGAGGCGGGTTCGGATATAAGCCGCTATCCGATCGCCAACCTGCAGCCCCGCTCCCTGTCGGCAAGGGCCGTTAAAAAGGTCATTATTGCCAGGGTCGACTCCGGCCTGCTTGATGTCTTCTTGACATGGGACCAGTCCAGCACCGCCGAAGTTGTTGAAATTGATGCAGAAACGAATAAAGACTGGATGACGCGCATGCTGCAGTCTGACGCGTTTATCAAGATACCACCATCGATGATTCAGAGCTTGCTGATCAAGATGGAGCCGCTACAGGTGGAAGCAGGCACTGCGATCATTCGCCAGGGAGATAGCGGCGATTACTTCTATACGATACATGATGGCCGTTGCGCGGTAACCCGACAGGATTCTCCTGATGGAGAAGAGCAAGTGTTGGCAGAACTCGGTGAAGGCGATTGCTTCGGTGAGGATGCGCTGGTGTCAGATGCAAGGCGTAACGCCACGGTGACAATGCTGACCGACGGATTACTGATGCGCCTGGCGAAGCAAGACTTTGTCGAGTTGTTGAAAAATCAGCTGGTCAAGCGCGTGGATTACGAACAGGCGGTAGCCATGGTCGATGACGGTGCCGTCTGGGTGGATGTCAGAACAGCGGATGAATATGAAAACGGCGCCTTTGAGGACAGCGTCAATATTCCGTTGTTTCGTTTGCGGGATGAGCTCTCGGAACTGGTTTATAACTCAAAATACATTATCTGTTGTGACACCGGGCGCCGCAGTGAGTCTGCCGGTTTCCTGTTAAGTCACAAGGGTTTTGATGTCTATGTGCTGGAGGGAGGTATCTCTGGCCACGCCAACAATGCCGTTGAATACATGGGCAGGGAGGAGGCGTCAGCCTCTGATGAGGTGCTTGCAGAGGTTATCGATTTTGACGGTGAGTTGCATGAGTATGCCGGCGAATCAGACCCTGACACCGGCATTATGAGCGTAGCTCAAGATGAACCGGCTGTATCAGAGACCGCCGCTGACCTTTTGCCGCGTCATGAGGCAGAAGCAATTGGATCGCACCTGGAGCAGTTGCGCGCAGAAAATGAGGTGCTAAACACTCAACTGCAGGCCTATCGAACGACCGAAGAACGCATGACAGAGCAACTGGAGCTGCTGCGTGGTGAACTGGGAGAATCCGGCGAGAAGCTGGGTGCCTTGTATGCACAGGCAAAGATCGACGCAGAGCAACTGGAGCTGCTGCGTGGTGAACTCGGGGAATCCGGCGAGAAGCTCGGTGCATTCTACGCGCAAGAGACTGATGCGGCCAATGAGAAGCAGTTGCAGCAGGAGCAATATCATGCACTGCAGGAAGAATTCTCAGGGCGAGCCAGTGCCTATGAGCAGGAGATTGGGCAGTTGCAGGAACAGCTCACGGAGATGCAGACCCGCATCGAGACCAGGAGTGGTGAGTACCAGGTACTGCAGCGGGATAACGAGATATTGCGCACCGAGTTACGTGATTCCGGTGCGCTGCAGGATGAATACAGTGAACAATTGGAAAACCTGCTTGCAGACAAGCAGGCATCGGAAGAAGCCCTGCAGCGGCAGCAGACGGAATGGGATATTGAGCAGACTGCTGTGCAGCAAGCACTGGAAAGTGAGCAGCAGAACGTCACCGCTCTCCGCGAGGAATTGACTCTGGCGGAGTTGCAATCCAGCGAAGACAGGTCTGCACTCGAGGCAGAGCTGAAGGTACAGCTCGACAAGGCAAATGAAAAGCTTGAACAGCTTGAGAGTAACCGGAGTGAACTCGAGCAGGACAGTTCCAGGCAGGCTGATGAGTTGCACGCCGTGATCTCCGAGCGCGAACAGTTACAACAACACCAGACCGAAGTCGAAGCGCAAAACCAGCATCTGGAAAGCGAAATTGCCTCGCTGAGACTGGAGATGGAGTCACTGGTTGCTGCTTCGAATGAGCAGCAACAGCAGTTACAGATCCAGCTGCAGGAAGCACAGGCACATAACAATACTCATGAGCAGTTAACTGCAGGGAAAGATACACAGATTAACGATCTGCAAGAACAGCTGGCCCGGCATGAGGAAGCGCGCGCAGCGATTATGCAGGAACAGGAACAGTTGCAACAGCAGTTACAGGTGCAACTGCAGGAAGTGCAGGAAAAAACAAGATCTGCTGAGCAGTCAAATGAAGAGAAAGATGCCCGGATTCACTCACTGCAGGAGCAGCTGGCCCAGCACGGGGCAGAGGCCGAAGCAATTCAGCAAGAACGCGAATTAACGCAGCAGCAAATGAACGAGCTGCGACTGCAGCTCGAGCAACAGGAAGAGCGGGCGAAGGCGCTTGATGAGGAACACAAGGCGTCTGTGCAGAAGGCGCATGAAGATCTGATGCGGAAAAATGACAATGAAAAAGAGCTGCAGGGGCAAATTGACAGGTTGCGAAAAAAGCTGGAGCAACAGACGACGGACCATAAACAAGACCATGATAGTGCACGGGAAGACGTCGATAATTTGCGGGATCAGCTGCATGCAGAACGGCAGGCGCGGGCGGAGGAACGTTCCGAGATGGGCGCCCGTCAGCGTGAACTGAAGGAGCAACTGGCTTTAATTGCGGCCGAACACGAAACAAAACTGACAAATCAGGACGGTGCTATTGAACAGGCCCGCGATGCCGTAAGGCGGGAGGAGCAGGAACGTGTGCGCGAGCTGCTTGCGGCGCATGTAGAAACTGAAGACCAGGTGAACAGGCTTCAACAGGAGCTGAATAAGGCGCACGAAGAAATTGCCGAGCTCGCACGCCAGGAAAAAGACCGCAGGAAGGTCGATGTTGGCATGATGGAGGAACAGAACCAGCAGGCGCTGGCGACTATTTCACAGCTCGAATCGCAACTCAAGCAGTACATGGAAGAACGGGATGCAGCGCTCGATGAGCAGCAGTCACTGCGTGAACGGATGAATGCGCTGCGTGGTGAGGTCGAGGTCGCCCGTGGACTCATGGGAGTGAGTGATCAGGTTGAAGATCCCGCAAAATTGCGTCACGAGTTGAATGAAAGCAAAAAAAATATTGGGATCGCCTTACGCTTGCGGGCTGAGGCGGAAGCGGCCCGTGCACATCTCCAGGAGGAGCGTGATGCGCTCCGGCAGCAACTGGATTCCAGTGAGATGGAAAGCGAGCCATTACATGTGCCGTCACTAGACAAGGTGATAACGGCTTCCGGGCACCCGGGGCCGGAGCAGATAAACCAGCAGGCCGCGCTAGCGGTGACTTCGTTGGAGCGGGAACGTGATGACGAGCCGCAATCCCTGGTAGATGGCAAGCGAGATGACAGGCAGCGTCGCTGGCCGGGCGCTGCAATCGGGTTGTGTGCAGTTGTTGCGTGTGTGCTGGCCGGCTGGATTTTTTTCGGCACAGAATTACCGGTGACCGGTGATAACGTGTTGCGACAAGCACCTGTCGCTGCGGAACCGGAGTTGGAGGCTGAAGCCGTTACGGCGGTCGGCAGTGATTCCCCCGCTGCTGAAGTGCAGCAGGCCGTGTTGCCGGATGAAGAAGAAATCGAGACGCCAGCGACGACTGTTGAGGATGTTGCGCCCGATTTGGAGCCTGCTATGCCACAGCCCGATCCCCGGGTTGATGAAGTCGTACACGCAGAGCAGCAGGCCCCCGTAATTGCAGGCCGATCATTCCGTGAGAGCCTGCGAATTGGTGGTCAGGGGCCGGTAATGGTTGAACTGCCGGCCGGTAGCTATGAGATGGGTAGTAGCGGGAACTCCCTGAATTTTGACGAAGGGCCCCGGCACCAGGTAAGTCTATCTGCGTTTTCTGTCAGCAAATTTGAGGTAACCTTTGCGGAATATGACCGGTTTGCACGTGCGAGCGGTCGTCGTCTGCCCTACGATGAGTCCTGGGGGCGCGGTAAGCGCCCGGTGATCAATGTTTCATGGGAGGATGCGCGTGCATATGCACGCTGGCTCTCGAAGCAGACCGGAAATACATATCGTCTGCCAACGGAAGCCGAATGGGAATATGTGGCGCGCGCCGGTGTTCATACCAGTTTCTGGTGGGATGACAGGGACGATATACTGCATGCAAATTGTTTTAACTGCGGCAGTGAGTGGGACAGTAAACGCACGGCCCCCGTGGGCAGCTTTGGAGCCAATGACTTCGGCCTCCATGACGTCGCCGGTAATGTCCAGGAATGGACGGCGGATTGCTATCATGGCAGCTACCACGGTGCCCCGGCAGATGGTAGCGCCTGGCAATTCCCTGAATGCGTCATGCGGGTTGTACGTGGTGGCGCCTATACCAGTCCACTTGATTCACTGCGCAGCGCCAAGCGCAGCCAGTATGACCAGGACACGCGCCTCGATAACATCGGCTTCCGCGTTGTCCGTGAGCACTGATACCTCACGATACACCTGTTCGGCTACCGGCTGACTGTTGCCAGTAGTTGACAAAACGGCGGGCGCCCGTAGTCTGCCGGTATGTCTGGATTTCCTGATCATTCCAAGCGCCTGTCAGCGGCGACCGATACTCGGCCACCGTGTCGATGACAGCGGCCGGCCGCACAGTTGTCTGCCATCTTGATGAGTTGCATGATCCCGGCTGCCGGGGGCTGGCGCTATGTGTGAATGAGCAGGTGCACGACGTATTTATCGTGCGGCAGGGGAGGCAGGTTTTCGGATACCTGAACAGCTGTCCGCATACGGGCAGCCCCCTTGAGTGGCTGCCGGACCAGTTCCTGAGTCTCGACAAGGATTACATCCAGTGCGCAACACATGCTGCCCTGTTTCGCCTCAATGACGGCCACTGTATTGCAGGTCCCTGTGCCGGGGACCGGCTCACGCCTGTTTCTGTGATGGTTGATGCCGGTGCGGTCGTGGTGTTGCACAGTGATTTCCCCGCACACGGTCGCTGAGATGAAAAGTAACCCGGCCATTGAGGTGCAGGCCGTCAGCGGGAAGGCCGCCGCATTGAATATGCTTTATATTATGCTGTGTGCAGGTGCCTTCCTGCTTGCATTTAAGAGTGCGCGTCAGCGCGGTTTACTGTTGCGTGTCGGGGAGTGAATTCAGAGGTCTTTGAGCAGTTCCCGGATGATGCTCATATACTCGTCACAGGGTCCGGGCGTAGTCGTTGCCGTTTGGGTCTCAAGCGGCTGCAGGGCAACGCCATATTCCCGCAGCTGGTCATGGTTTTTGATGGTGGTAATGCCGCTGTTTTCCGACACGATTATGCCGTTCTCGATTTCATAAATAGCTGCCATGATGCCTCTCCCGGGTTGCCTTAAGAAGGCTATCGGCAGCAGGCAGGGGCGGTTAAGCGCTATTTAATATGCTCTGATCAAGACAGATTTTCTATTGCAGGTGGAGGTATAGCTAGTCAACCTCGTCCAGCGGATTGATATGGTCATTTGGGGACGTCAGTTCAAGGTCAACACCATAATCCTCGCGTTCGATGTCCAGGGACCCTGACCAGTCCTCCGGCGGTTCAATCGGAACGACCTCCATTTCATCCCAGCTGTCAAAATCGACTTCCTCAATGGCACCATCAAAATGCTGGAGCTCCATGGTGGCAACATCCTCATCGAGGGCTACAATTTCGAATTTGTCTCCGTTGATGGACCGGTACCAGTCGCCGAGGCGGGGTTGATAAATTTTTGCCATTTCAATTTCTCCCTTGTGTCAGATTGCCAGCTCGTGCTGAACAAGCAATGATGCTGTGATAATTGAATGCCGTAGCACCATTTATAAAACTTGCATCCTTGCTTGGCAAGCAGTTCAGTATCAGCTTATTTACCAGAGTGACGGCTGGACAGTGCGGGCACCGCCTGCTGACAGTTAGACCCTGTTTTCAGATGCGCGGTAGCGAGTGTTCTGCAGTTATTCTCAGGCCGGCTTTGAGAATGCCCTATAACTGTTTGCATTTAAAAAGAAAGCAGGGTTGCCGGTCGTGTTGCACGGTGCCTGCCGGGTGGAATGATGTCTGACCAGGGCAGCGTATTATTTAGCGACTTTCTGCCCCCGATATGCTGAAAAGTCCGGCGTGTTGAGTTAAAGTGCGCCTTCGAATTTTTACGCATACCCCTTTGAAATTCCGAGTGAGGACAACAACATGGCCGATTACAAGATTGCACCATCCATACTGTCAGCGGATTTTGCCCGTCTGGGAGAAGAGGTTACACAGGTGCTGGATGCCGGTGCAGATATTGTGCACTTCGACGTCATGGACAACCATTACGTGCCCAACCTGACGATTGGCCCGCTGGTGTGCGAGGCGCTGCGCAAACACGGTGTCACGGCTGATATTGACGTGCACCTGATGGTGAAGCCGGTGGACCGGATTATCCCTGATTTTGCCAAGGCCGGTGCGACGTATATTACCTTTCACCCGGAGGCCAGTGAGCACATCGACCGTTCGCTGATGCTGGTTCGTGAAAATGGCTGTAAATCCGGTCTGGTATTCAATCCTGCAACACCGCTCGATTACCTGAAGCATGTGATCGACAAGGTCGACATGATCCTGCTGATGTCGGTCAACCCTGGTTTTGGCGGGCAAAGTTTTATTCCCGAAGCACTGGTCAAGTTGCGCGAGGCACGCAGGATTATTGATGACAGTGGGCGCGATATCCGGCTGGAGATCGACGGGGGTGTCAAGGTGGACAACATCGGTGAAATCGCCGCCGCCGGTGCGGATACCTTTGTTGCCGGCTCTGCAATATTCGGTGCAGATGACTACAAGGCGACCATTGATTCCATGCGCGCCGAAATTGCCAGGGCCGTTGCCTGAGGCTGACGTGATGCGCAAACCCGAGATGATTCTGATTGATGTCGACGGGACGCTGGTCGACAG
>JBATFE010000351.1:0-17023 GCA_049664445.1 Gammaproteobacteria bacterium | reverse complement strand
GCATGGCGGTGCCTTCCGGCATGTTAACAATCACCGAAAACTCGGGCTTGTTATCAAAGGGCAGCATTTTTACAGCGACATGCTGCGTATAGAACGTGATACACAGGGCAGCGGTGAGGCCGATAATGCCAAACAGAAAGAGCAGTCCCAGCTTGCGGTTGTTGATCAGTGGCATAATGATCGGCCGGTACCAGCGACTGATACGTTCATGCGCACGCTTTTCCTTTGCTTCTGCTTTCTTCAGGGCTTCCAGCCTGGGCGCGACCTTCACGGCCATCCAGGGTGTAAATACAAATGCGGCCAGCAGGGAGAAAAACATCGCCGAGGAGCCCAGCACCGGGATCGGACGCATGTAGGGTCCCATCAGGCCACTCACCCAGCCCATGGGTAACAAGGCCGCAATAATGGTAAAGGTGGCAAGAATAGTCGGGTTACCCACCTCACGAACCGCGTCAATAGCCAATGCGACGCTGGTTTTTCCCTTTTCCAGCCAGTGCCTGAAGATGTTTTCCACCACCACGGTGGCGTCATCGACGAGAATACCGATAGAGAAAATCAGCGCAAACAGGCTGACGCGATCGATGGTGTAGTCGATCATCATGGCCCACCAGATCGTCAACAGAATAACGACCGGGATAACGGCAATGACCACAAAGGCCGCACGCACACCCAGACCGATCAGGCACAGTACTGCAACGATCACTGCAGCTTCCAGCATGGCCTGCAATAATTCATTTACCTTGTCATTGGCCGACTTGCCGTAGTCACGCGTCACGGTGATGTTGACATTGGCAGGAATCAGGTTGCCCTTGAGTGACTCAACCCGCTCCAGGATCGCCTGGGACACCTTGACGCCATTGGTGCCTTCTTTCTTGGCAATGGCGACGGTAACCGCCGGGGCGCCGTCAGCACTCTCGGTTTCCCCCTCGTAGGCCGGGCCGGTAAAAAAGGCAACCATCTGGTTAGGCTCTGATGGTTCCTGAGAAACCCGCGCAATATCACGCACATAAACAGGAGACCCTTGCCTGATTGCAATCACCAGTCGACCAATTTCCTTGGCGCTGGTGAGGAACGAGCCGGTGCGCACGGCGAATGACAAGCCACCCGATTCAACGTCACCGGCCGTCTTTTCGGAATTTGCGGTCTGGATGGTTTGTGCAACCTGTTGCAGGCTGATGCCATAGCCGGAGAGGCGCTCGGGCATTACCTCAACCTTGACCTGATCTTCCCGGCCACCGACGATAAACCCCTTACCGACATTCTTGACCTCACCCAGTCGCTGCAGCAGGTCCAGTGAAAGTAACCGCAGGGCACCGTCATCGACGTCCTTCGACCACAGGGTCAGCGTTACCACCGGAACATCATCAACACCGCCCGGCTTGACCAGGGGTTGAGAAACATCCGGCGGGATCTTGTCGAGGTTGGACTGCAGCTTGTCATGAACCTTGACGATCGAGGCCCCCATCTCCTCACCCACCTTGAAACGTACCGTCACCATGGCACGGCCACGCTCGGTGGCCGTATAGGTATGGCGCACACCGGGTATTTCCAGCAGGATGCGTTCCAGGGGTTCGGTTACCAGGCTGGCTACCTGCTCGGCAGAGGCACCCGGGTACTGGACGAACACGTCGATCATCGGCACCGAGATTTGCGGGTCTTCCTGGCGGGGAGTGAACATCAGGCCGATCAGACCGACGAACAGTGACACGATAAGAATCATGGGTGTCACCGGGGAGGTAATAAACAAGCGTGCCGTTCTGCCCGCAATACCCAGTGAATGGGCATCGACATTGACAGGGGTAGAAAATTTCGTTTCTTGATCAGCCATATTTTCCGCCTTCTTATATGCCTTGTTCAGTACAGTCGCTGTTGCCTTGCACTTATTCCGTACCGATAGCTATTTAAACTTATTCAGGGCCATTCATGCCTGCGTTGGGTTGCAGATCGTTGTCTTACCGGCTTATTGCCATATGCTGTTGGGTGAGGACTCGGCAGCCCCGCTGACGATGACACGTTCACCTGCACGCAATCCGGAGAGAATCGCCACGCCGTCAGCACCCACATCATCGCCGGTCCTCACCAGTCGCAGCTCGCGCTGGTTGTTATCAGTCATCACATAAATGCCGGGCAGGCTGCCACGCCACACCAGTGCATTCCTGGGTACAACCGGTAACTCACGCACCTTGGCATTGATGTCGTTGATCATGACTTCTGCATACATGCCGGGACCACCCGGTACCCCCTGTGGCAGATCCAGTTTCACGGTTACGGTATGGCGATCCGGGTCAGCAATCGGAAAGATCTGTTCAACGCGCGCCTGGATATCAACATCACCCACATCCAGACGGGCCGGGAAAACCATGCCTTTCTTGACACCCGGCATCAGGCGTGCCGGGACCTCGAGCTGGATCTGCAGTCTCGAAACATCGGCATATTCCAGCATTGGCTGACCGGGTTGTACCGGGTCACCCACTTCGGCCAGTTTCCTGGTGATGACACCGTCAAAGGGTGCCACTGATTTTGCATCGCGAATATTTGCATCAATTTTATCGATTGCTGAACGCGCAGCGACAATCTGTGAGCGTGCCTGCTCCAGCTGTGTGCCGGATTGATAGCGCTGGGCATAACGATCAAAGCCGGGGGAAGAGCCGCCCCCCATGATGCCCTGCATGGGGTTGGTAAAATTCTTCATCATAGAGCCCATGCCACCCATGGAGTCATTCGCTTCGCCGCCATAGGGCGAAATTATCTCCCTGCTGTATTGCACACCGGCATTACGTAATGCCGCCTCGGCATTCGCCAGGTTTGCCCAGGCAGAGCGGCGTTGTGCAAGCAGGTCATCAATGTTGATTGCGATCAATTCAGCACTGGATTCGAAATGGTCTCCTTCTTCGCCAGCAATACTTTCTATTCGCCCCGGGATCTGGGCAGAAAATGTAACTTCCTTGTAGGGAACAACAGTCCCGCCCAGCGCTACTGCTGCGCCAACGGGGACGCTTGGAACGGTTATGACGGATTCTGCGGGTGCCTGTGCCGCTACACCGGAACTCATGAGGTATCCGGACAGAAGACTGAATATTGCCAACTTTTTGATTAACATAGTTAATCCTCATACACATGATATAACTTGGACCGCTGGTTCGTAGCAAGAATACGGCGCTGTCGAAACAGCGCCATCCTGAACATCGGCCAAGACTTTTTGGTTACTAACGAACCCTCACGGGTTTCTTATGTACTAACTCAAGCGTTAGCGGAGAGCAATTATAATTATTGTTATCCACAAACCCGATAAAACGCACCAATCAGGCGCGACCCATTACAGTAAAGCTCTTGATAAACGGACCTGCCATACGCGGATCCTTGATCATTGCACCATAATCACCCACGTTGAATTTTATTTTACGCGAGGTATAGGCCATACCCAGACCCATCATCCCCGGTGGTTTGGCAAGCCACTTGTTCCAGTTATCAAAAGTAGCCCGAAGATCCCAATTCATCTCCTGGCCGTCATAGATACCCGCCTCCTCTGCCTTGCCATTGACGACTTTGATATACCCGCGAGGTGTGTCCTCACCATCAAAACCATATGCGATCACCGAATTAAAGTTGATTTTCGCAAGTGCATCCGAGAGTTCAGGTTCAGCATTCCACTGCTCCATGTAACTCTTCATCCATTCTTCTGAAAACAGATCTGCCATTTTTTTGTCTCCTCCGGAGGTTATTCCCACTAATGGTGATTAACTTAATGTAACGTACGGTTTAACTCGAAAAAAATAATTAGTTATAGCCAACACTAAAATATCAAAATAAGTCACAGAAATACAGAAGAAATACTAATCTGTGTTTTGATTTTATATCCATTCAATAGCCTTCTTGGAAGCCCTGTTAAAAAATAGCCTGGCGCCACCTGCTTGTGTATGGCCCCGTCTGCCCATAAAGGTACCAGGGTGATGGGGTTGGTTACCCAGGCTGGCTGTTTGATGCGTATTTTCGAAGATCTACCCTGGTGCCCGCGTGTTGTCAGAGCCGTGCACGGGTAAACACCCTGGAAACATGAAACCGTGTTGACAGATACATCGATAAAGGCTTCAATAAATATGTAAACACAATAATTACAATAGCTTATCAAATATAGGCTATATGGTTTCGAACTATGTACTTGAAGTGCGCTTGTAGATAGTATGTAAAGTACTAGGTTGCCATGCGGCATACAGGGAATGCAAATGGTATTCATTCAAATAGAGGTTCGGGGGTACAGGGTGGTGATTCATGAGTCAGGCTCCGGAAACAACTAACGAGCAGCCAACCGATCAGCGTCTGCATGAGCGGCGTCAGCCCTCACTAAAAACCGTGCTGGGGTCATTGAGGCACTATAGACGCCGACATTTACGGCGCGATGATGACAAGTTAAACAGTTACACTGACTGGTATGGACACTGGCCGTTCGCAGCCACCGTCATCATCATCCTGCTGTGTTTCGCAGACGCGTTCCTTACCATCGTCCTGCTGAGCAAGGGGGCCGTTGAACTCAATGGGCTGATGGACTGGCTCATTCAGATAGATCCGCAGATCTTTACAATCGTGAAGATGTCAATGACCGGGGTGGCACTGATCGTTCTGGTGATGCACTTCAACTTCCGGATATACAAGTATATTGCTGTACGGTATCTGATCTATGCGCTGGTACCGCTGTATTCCCTGCTCATCTTCCATGAGCTGACGATGCTTGCAAATATCTGATTAGTCAGAACATACCCTGGATTCAGGGAATTAACCAGGATTCTCCTGGTGAATCGCACAACCCAATACAGCAATATCATCGGACAGGGCATCGCTACCACGCCAGGATGTAATTGACCTGAAGAGCCCGTCGAGACTCGTGACAAAAGGGCCTGTTGCCGCCGCGCACAATTCTTTTCGCATGCGATCGCGACCAAATTGCTCCCGTGTCCCGGGATTTCGCTCTTCATACAATCCATCTGTATGAAGGTACAGGCGGTCGCCAGGCTGCAGCTCTATAAACGTGTCTTCATATTCCGAGTCAGGGAACATGCCGATGGGTACTGCGGGTACATCATGTACATCCGCTGATCCATCTGCATGCACCACCAGTGGCCCGGGGCCACCGGCACTGACAAAACGAAATAATCGTGTTTTCACGTTGAGCACACCGTAGAGAAAGGTAAAGTAGTGACGGCCGACCGCCTCCATGGGGAACAGTGTATTCAAATTACGCGCCAGCGATGCAGGGCTGACGAGATTCGCCGCACTGGATTCGCCATCAGCTGCTGATTGAGGATTTCTGATCATCTGCGACAAATGATGTGTCACGGATACTGACAACAATGCAGAGGCTACCCCGTGTCCCGACACATCCAGCACATACATGGCAACATGCTCATTGTCATGCTTGAACACATTCAATCCGTCACCGGCGAGTTCATCGCAGGGTCGATACTGCCAGATAAACTCGGCACCCTCGATGTCGACCGGTTCACCGGGCAACAGTGACGCCTGCACCCGTGCCGCAGCTTCAAGGTCACGGTTCATGCGTTCATTGGCCCGGGTCAGTTCGTCGACAGCCTGCGCGTAACCCAGTACATTCTCGACACGTGCACGCACGACCCTGAAATCCAGCGGTTTGGTGACATAGTCATTGGCACCGAGAGACAAGGCCTCGGCCAGGTCGCTGCCTTCATCCTTCGCCGTCGCCATGATCACCGGCAATTCCGTTTTTGAATAGCGTTCGCGCGTGCGTTTCAATACCGTCAATCCATCGATATCCGGCATCATGATATCGAGCATGACCAGTTTGTAAGCACCACTCAGTATCCTCTCCAGCCCGGATTGGCCGCCATCAGCCATGTCAACGTCAAAACCTGCGCGCTCGAGTCGCCGCGCCAGCATGTCGCGATTCAGTTCATTGTCGTCGACAACAAGTATGCGGGCTTTCGTTATATCCATAGCTGGCACGCACTTTTCTCCCTGTTATGCATTCAGCAGGGCTTCCATCTTTTGCAGCAAGCGTGGCAGGTCCACGGGCTTGGTGTCGTAGTCATCACACCCGGCTGCGAGCGCATTTTCACGGTCGCCCGACATGGCATGGGCAGTCAAGGCAATAACAGGAATGGCTGCAGTCGCCGGGTTTTCTCTAATGGCCATTGTGGCTGTCCAGCCGTCCATAACCGGTAAGCTCATATCCATCAGGATCAGATCCGGCAACTCCGACACTGCGAGCGCCACACCCTGCCGGCCATCAACAGCAATGAGTACATCATAGCCCTTGCGAACCAGTCGCCGTGACAGCATGTCACGGTTCATTTCATTGTCTTCAACAAGCAGAATTTTTGACACAACAGGTTCCTGTTCGAGTTTGCTATTTACACGCCAGACTCATGGCTTGCCCGTAGAGCCAATGGCATGTCTGATATGTTCAAGGATGTTTTCAGGTGACGTTTCGACCTTCCTTATAACGGTTTCCACGTGCATGTTGAGCTCGGCGAGCTCGCGCTCATCGAGCTCCATCGCTGTCAGCACCACGACAGGCAGCCGTTGCCAGCCTTCAACCTTTCTGATGGTATGCAGAAACTGAAAGCCGTCCATGACAGGCATCATCAGGTCCAGCATGATGACCGCGGGTAATGTCCTGGCCATCGCATCAAGCGCAGCTTTGCCGTTTTCAGCTTCAACGACGGTCAGGCCCTCGCTCTCCAGCATACGACAGAGTATTGAGCGGTCTTCCGGATTATCATCAACCACCAGCACCGGGCCGGTCGTTTCATGGCGGGTATATTTATCAAGCAGCGGCAACAGGCGGCTGCGATCGACCGGCTTGGTCAGGTACTCGGCGGCACCCAGTGAATAACCCATACCCTTGTCATCAATCATGGTCAGCATGATGACAGGGATGTGCATCAGCTCGGGATCTGCCTTCAGCGTACTCAGCAGGCTCCAGCCATCCATGCCCGGCATCATTACATCCAGGGTGATGGCATCCGGCTTGCACGCACGCGCCTGCCTTAGTCCATCCTCGGCCCGCATCGCGACGACAACGGCATAGCCGGCTTTTTCGATGGTGCGCCTGAGCATGTCACAGGTTGACTCGTCATCATCGATCACCAGGATGGTCTGTGTATCGGGTGATGTCCTGGCCGTGGTGGTTGCCACTTCAGCGGTGCCCTGTTCCTGACCCTGCTTGCCCGCGGTGCGGGCAGCCTCCAGTGCGTTCACCTCTGCCGGTAACCTGATGGTGAAGGTCGAGCCTTCGCCGGGCAGGCTCTCGACCGTGATATCCCCTCCCATCATTTGACAGAAGCGACGGGAAATCGAGAGGCCAAGTCCGGTGCCACCGTAATTACGCGTGGTTGAACCATCAGCCTGTGTGAAATCCTCAAACAGCCTGTTGATATGGTCGGCAGCAATGCCAATACCGGTGTCCTTGACGGACAGCACAATCCAGTCGCCCCCGGTCTCGTGTTCGCGCCGGGCTATGAGTGTAATCATGCCATTATGCGTAAACTTGGCCGCATTACTCAGCAGATTAAACAATGCCTGCCTGAGCTTGGTGAGATCAGCGCGTATGCTGCCCAGATCCTGGATCGCGTCAAGCTCCAGCGTATTGCTGTTTTTCTCGACCAGCGGAGACACTGTACTGACGATATCAGCAAGTGTTGCCGACAAATCAAAGCGCTCCAGATACAGGTCCATGCGGCCCGCCTCGATCTTGGAGAGATCGAGAATGTCATTGATCAGCGACAGCAGGTGCTTGCCGGCGGCGTTTATTTTTTCGAGGTCGGGGATAAACTCCTCCTGACCGCTATCGACTGCATCTTCCTGCAACATTTCGCTGTAACCGATAATGGCATTCATCGGCGTCCGCAGTTCATGGCTCATATTGGCGAGGAAAGCACTCTTGGCACGATTGGCCTGTTCTGCCATATCCCTGGATTTCCGCAATTCGGCTTCAATGTGCTTGCGTTTGCTGAACTCCTTCAGGACAAGCCTGCCTGCCTCGTTGAAACTTCGCCCCAGTACGGCCAGTTCATCCGTACCTCGCTCGTCAACCGGGTGCACATAGCGGCCGTCACCGAATTGTTTGGTGGCCGTGACGAGACGCTTGACGCGGCGCGATATGGAGTAGGCAATCCCGGCTCCGATAATAACGGCAAGCAATGCAGTAGCCAGGGCAATCAGGATGAACTTGCGCTGCAGCCGGTAGATTGGCTGGTAGATGTCCTCGGTCGGGTATTCATGCAGCAAAATCCAGCCCAGTCCCGGCAAGTCTCCCTGGGGTTGTGAAATGGCATAGGCCGATAGCAGGCTTCCCCCTGATCCCTGCTGCTCGCGTTCGGCAGTGAAAACTGAGGCACCGGACGGGATTTCCACTTCGGCGAAGTAAGCCGAACCATCATCATGATCAGCCGGTTCATGCATGTTGCTGTAAATAATACGGCGATCATCGGTAAACAGCACAAAGTTGAAGCGCTTCACGAGTCGCTCATCGATGCTGCGCTGTTCGATAATCGACTGTACCTCGGCAAGGCTGATAACCACATTCATTATGCCCAGGGCGTCGCCCGCCTCGTTGTCAATGCGGAATGCAACGTTGGTAGCGTAAATACCCGTAGTTTTGTTGAGCTCGACATTACCCACGTAAATGCCGTGTTCCATCGCCTGCTGCCACCAGCTTTCATTATTTTGCCGGTAGCCCGGGGTAAGGTCAGTTACCGCAACAATTGCACCGTAACGGTCAGTGATGAAGATTGCAGGAAAAATCGATTGTCCGTATCCCTGGTTGAGCCTGTCACGCAGCCCGCGCAATGTCCGTGACATCCTGTGCTGGAGCAGCTTCTTCATCAAGGATGTTGTCTTGCCTGCGGTCATGGCTGCCCGCCAGTCGGCATCGCGGCTGTCTATTATCTCATCTGATTTACCTTCAGAGTCTCCAAGGTCTTCAGTTGCGCGATTTGCGTCAACCAGGTATTCCTGAATATCCTGGCCACTGGCATAGGCCTGCCAGCCGATAATTCGTGCATGCATCGCCCGGTCTATTTCATCCATGATGGCGCTGACATAAGCGGCAGACGTATCGTTGATGACGGCGCGCATCGATGCCTGACCGATGTTCAGCACGTATATGCCGACAAGTCCGATGACCAGTGCCGGCATCAGCATACCGAGGATTAACTTGTGTGCGAGTTTCATTGTTTACTTTAATTCCCGGATACAGCATCCCGTGCCACAGGCGCTGGTCATTGCTTGAGGTTGCGGTTTGTTGTGTGTACAAATTCAATAAATTCTGCAGCCGGCATCGCCCGTGAAAAATACCAGCCCTGTGCGAAATCAACACCCCTGCTCAACAGGTAGTCAGCCTGCCGGGCTGTTTCCACACCTTCTGCAATAGTAAGCAATCCCAGACGGCGGGCCATGTCGATGATGGTGACGAGCATGCCGGCGTTGAGTGCATCCACACCGACGGTATCAACAAAGCGTTTGTCGATTTTCAGATAGTCGAGCGGGAATGTCTCGACATAGCTGAGGCTGGAATAACCGGTACCGAAATCATCCAGGGCAATTTTGGATTTACGACCTTGCAGGCGCCGCATGACGTCCTTCGCCTTGCCATCAGCATCGTCAATCAGGCCACGCTCCGTTATTTCATAGATAATCTGCTCCGGCAGGATACCGCTGTTGCCGAATATACTGCTGGATGATTGCAGGATCCGCTCTGACTCGAAATGACCGGGACTTAGATTGATGGCGATATGCAGGGAGCGGTCATCCTGCAACAGCTTGCCGATTTCAGTACGCAATTTATGCATCAGCCACACAGTCATCGGCTCAATAAGGCCGGTATCCTCTGCCAGTGGAATGAACAGGTCCGGTCGTACCCGCTTGCCGCCTGGCTGGCACCAGCATATCAGTGCCTCGGCCCCGACGCAGCGTCCGCTCTTGAGCTCGATGACCGGCTGGTAATTGATCTCGAACTCGTCTTTTTGCAGGCTGCGTTCCAGCTCGCCCTGCAGCGACAGCCGGCGCTGCAATATGCCGACTATCAGGAATACCAGCAGCGCCGAAGTGCCGGCGCCGATGGCCCCCAGCAACACGGCCATGCGCTGCCAGTCATGCAGAATCCATTCATCGGCAGCAGCCACCACCGAGTAGGTGCCGGGAAAACCGTCCAGTTCGACAGCGAACAGGGTGCGTTCGACCCCGTCCCTGAACAGCGCCCGTAACTGCGTTGAACCATCGCCCGCTTCTGATTCCGAGGCAACCATCTCCATTTCAGGTACGTTGCCCTCCGAGGCGTATAGATGGGTATCCTCGCGGCGCACCAGCACCGCGAAACCGTGTTCGCCAAGGTCGGCTCCCATATGGCCGATGAGTACGCTCGGATGGATCAGGGCGACGATTTCAGAACCGTCCTCACGTTGCCGCAAGGCAATCAGCCCGTAGCGCTTCATCAGGCGTATTTCCAGCGGCCCCAGCAGGCGAAAGCCGGCTTGTGGTGATGGTAAATCGGGCTCGAAGGGCGGCTTGACCGGTCCCCAGCTGGTACACACCAGCTTCCTGTCAGGATTGATCAGACCAATGTCGCTGATGCCGGGGATATCATAGGACATGGTATTCATGGCGCTGATATCGTCCGCGTTGCACTGATAGCTCAGGTCCGAGAGTGCAATCAGGCCCTGGTTGATGTTGTTCAGCAATTGCGAGGTATCGGCGGCAATATCCTGTGCGATCGATCGCAGGTTATCCTCGGCATTGACCACGGTTGTCTTGTATGCCAGGTAGATGGCATAACTCACCGGGGCCAGACCCGCGACCATGGCGATCACGGTTGCCAGCAACACAATCAGCCGACGCCGCAAGGCGAAGGACATACCTCCCCCGGTGAACAGCTTAGCTGCCATCTGGACGGGTGATTCCTGTAATTGTGCAGCGCACCATATCTGTTGTTTTTGCTATCACTTACAGCCGTAGACCGTGCCACGAATTATAAGGTATGCTGCTGCAATAGCCATACTCTGATGCAGGTTTTGCTGCAGAGTGGATGGAGATTTTGTTATTTGGCTGCAATCATTGCTACGCCTTGATGAACCACACTGAGCCTCACTATTGTGACTGGAGACAACATGACTAGAGCACTCATCACCTGTGTTTCGATTGTATTACTTGCCGCCTGCTCAATGCCGCAGCGTGAAAACCCGTTGCCCCCGATCAAATCACCGGACACCTCTTCACAGATATTCCTGAAAAATGTCTTCCCGGCGGGGCCTGACATACATAAGCTGACCTTCACGCTCGATAATGTGCCGATTTACCGCTTCGGTGATACACGGCAATTCTCGTTCTTCCTCGACACGGGTAACTACATGCTTGGCTATACTCACGGTTCCAAAAACTGTGAGACCAATATCTTCATTCGCCCCAATGCGAATTATGTATTCGAGCTGGGTCCCGAGTGCCGCATTGAGATGATGAGCGAATAGCATTACTCGCTGCCAGCGCCTATGCCCGCCACGGTTGCTCCTGCCGTACGCGTCAGAAGCTCACCTGTTCCCTGATGTTATGATTTGAA
This sequence comes from Gammaproteobacteria bacterium, assembly GCA_049664445.1. Taxonomy (GTDB): domain Bacteria; phylum Pseudomonadota; class Gammaproteobacteria; order UBA9214; family UBA9214; genus UBA9214. The sequence goes on along the minus strand of JBATFE010000351.1, from coordinate 5,442 downwards.
ATGGCCGGTATGTCTGGATTATAAACACCATGTCACTGTCGTTAAGCGTGATTATCTGCAACCACACGGAAACATACCATGAGACAACTTATCCTGTTACTGGCACTTTCTGTCCTGCCGCCCGGCAGTATGGCTGAAAAAGGCCAGTCCATCATGTTTGGCGATCCGGACCCGGTCTATAGCCAACCGGTAAAAAAAGATCCGGCAAAGGAAAAAGCCGACTACTGCAACGAGCTTCGCAGGCAAATGGATGAACTGAAAGGCAAGCCGCAGCGGAGAAATGCGGTTGCACAGCGCTATCAACTTGAATGCCAGCAACGCTAGTCGATCAGGCTGTCGTTATTAAACAGGTTCTGCCAAAGCGGCTTTTTCTTTCTGGCCTTTTCCGCCTCGTCAGTTAGCTTGTCAATATCCGTACAACCCTCCCCCGGGTCATCGCCCTTGCTTATTGAGAACCAGACCTTCTCCAGTATCTGTTTTGACAAATAGATGGTTGGACTAAGCGCGAGTATGCCGATTTGCTGGATCGCCGCCTGCGCAGGAATTGCACGCACTATGGGCTTCCTGATCGGGCCGTTCAGACTGACTGGGTTGATCTTTGAAAACAGCCGTCTTTTCTGTTTCGGCAACAATACGGCATCAATGGTTTCGTCACGAAGATCCAGATCGACTCGCCCGCCCAATGACAGGTTCGGGCCATCTGCCAGCAGCAGCTTGCTTTTTATTTCTCCGTCTTTCGCAGTGAAATCAGCAAGCACGCAATTCAGGTTGACGTATTTTTCACCCGCGAAGGTATTTGACAACGCCCAGCCAAACACATCAACGGACAGATAGTTGGTGTACAGCGACGGTATCCTTGCATTTTCAAATTCAACATTGATTCTTCCGTTGAGGCGCGATGCCAGTTGATGCGCGGAATGGCCGCTGCTGGTGAGATCCAGAAGCACATTGGTGCGACCATCGATCGTGGTGTTGTTTTTAATCTGTGCGAGCATGGGACCGAGTATCAGGTCATCAGCAGTGACCTTGAGGGCATAGGCTGGCGGTTCAGTTGCCTGCAGATTAAAAATCATATCCATGGTGCCGCCGGCATAGACAGACCGCAAGGGATCAACCTTGAGTTCACCGTCCTTCAGGGTGATGTGCCCTGCGACGCTGTCGATGGAGGTTTTACCATAACTCTCGATCTCGTCGACGGTGATTTTCAGGTCCAGGTCGAAGTCATTGAGGAAATCGACATGCAGTGGTTCCCTGCTGAAGAGGTTGTCCTCTGCGGAGGATTCGGTTATCGCATGAATATCGTTGTCAGCTTCCTGTTCCACGAGAAAGCCAAAATCCGTCAGATCCAGAAGCGGGATGGAAAAACGTCCACTAAAGGTCGGCTTGTCTTTACGCGCGTGGCCACGGAGGGTGGTGGTGCTGGATGTTGTGCCAACCGACAGCTGGCCATCGTAGGCAATGGCACCCGCTTTGCTGCTCAGGTGGCCCTCTCCCCGGGTGGTCTTCAGTGTCGACAGATCGACGCCCAGTGCCCGACCGAGGGCAGCGGGATCATCGATCTCGAGAGTTACATCGATATCGACCAGGTCGTTGTTCTTCAGGTCATCAAAACCACCCTGCATAGTCACCTGGTAGAGGCTGGTCTGGCTGGAGGCAAGCTCAAACTGCTCTATTCCCCAGCTGCCATCCATGTCCGAGACTTCGGCACTGCCCTCCAGGCGCCCGAGGTAGCCGGGCGGTATCTCTGCATAGACAGCAACAAGGTCGGCAACCGCCACACCGTAGTCAATATGGATGCTGCTGCCCTTGTTTAACTGCGTGGTGGCCTTTCCATGCAGACGTATTACGGGTTGCTCAGGCCTGCCGATATTGACCTGCAATGCATTGAACACCAGTTTAGACTCGTTCAGGGTCATGGTGGTGCTCATCACTGTCTGACCCAGCTTCGGCAGCTCGATGCCCGCCAGTTCCGAGAGCTTGCTCAGGTCAGTGGTATTGGCCGTAATATCAAAGAGTGCATTATCCAGGCTTACGGATTTGCCGAGCAACACCCGGTCGATGTTACCCCTTGCCGTTATCTGTAGCCCGGTCTTGTCCCCGGCGCGGAGGTTGACGTCCTTCAGCTTCAGCTTTTCCAGATCACCGCTGACTTTCATGCTGGCCTCGCCGGGGCCAATCGCCGGCAAGCTGTAACCCAGTTTCCTGGCCAGGGCCGACACATCAGGCGACTGTACTGAAAGCTGCAGGTCAATCCCGCTGGCAGCCGAATCTTCATGCAGCGGAATATCACTGACCTTTCCCTGCAGCCGGGCCGTACTGTTGCCCTTGGCACCTATTCTCACGTCCGTGTCATGGAGGCCAATCGAATCGCTACTGATGAGCAGCCTGGCGCTGCCTGAAACCGCACCAAGCTCGGGGATATCAGCCACATTAAACAGGTTCAGGGCGGCTGTTGTCGGCGCTGAAAAAGCGACCTTGATACCGCTGTCCGCTTTGAAAAACAGTTGACCGTCAGGATAGAGTTCCGTGTTGCCCTGCACTTTCACAGACAGCCCTTTACGTGTACTGGCAGCAGCATCAACATCGGCTATATAAAAGTGCCCGTCCCTTTCCTCGAGTGCACCCTTGAATGCAAGCGACTTCAGCTGGTCGAGTTTGCCGAACAACAGCCACGACGCCACATCGGGCTGTTTCGAACGGCCCTCGATATCAAGCTTCAGTCCTGCGCCAGTGTAAATATCCTCAACCGAGCCGCGTACATTGACATCCACCTCTGCACCGCGTTGCAAATGTGCCTCGATATCCTCGAGCCGGGGCGCATCATAATCGCCGTGCAACAGGGCGCTGGCATGCAATGTTCCAACCTCGGGAATATCATCTCCCAGCCACTCCAGCAGTAATCGGGTGGCAGGTGTTGCAACATCCAGACGCAGCTCCATGCCCTTGCCATGCATGAAATCGGTAATCGTGCCGGCAATTTTCAGGTGGCCGTCTTCACCGCTGATAGCAAGCTCGACAGGCTTTGGACTGTCGATGTCCGGTATCTCCTCGATTGCCGGCAATGTGCCCCTGAGCCTGAATGTTTCATCATCAAACAGACCCTCTCCCTGAATGTTTATCGGACCCTTGTCGGCGATATCATCCAGCCGCAAGGTAGTCAGGGAGAAACGGTGCAGTGTACCTGGCGGCAGTTCCTGGTATTCAATGACCAGGTCCAGGAAATTTGCACTGGCAATAACCACGGGCAGCAGACGGGGATCGAATGCATCGGAAGATTGTGTTGTTGATTCATTTATCTTCAGGAACAGCTGATCCACATGCAGCTCATTGAGCCACACCGTGCCTGACAGTAACGGCCGCAGCTGAATTGCGGTTTTCAGTGTGTTACTGGAAATATGATAGCTGTCATCGCGCGCATCCAGCCGGATATCGCTGACATTCAGCTCGAGGGTTTTTTCCCCAAGGTGGAAGCTCAATTCACCGTCGATGTGCAGGTCAGTATCGAGGAAGGTATCCGCTACCCAGACAGCCGCACGCGCGTAAGCAGTGTTATCAAAGAACAGCGCCACGCCGACCAGGAATGCACTGCTGCAAAGCAGTGCGCCGACCAGCAGAACGACAATGCGTTTTATCCAGATCATGGGATAATGTCTTATAATATGTATTATAATTCAGTAAGATACTTAATATTATTCATTCAATAATTGATGACAATGAATCGTCTGATACTGGAACCGCAGGGGTTGATTGTCAACACGATCTCTATAGAATTCAGCGCAGTATCTTTACCGGAAATCAGCTGAGAATTGCTGATGCCATCTCACCCGGCCAGTGTTTACTTTATGCCTGCATTCAAGCAGCTCGCGCTCCTTACAGCCTTACTCTGGTTGACGGGCTGCGCATCGACCGGCCGCATCGCCAACAATCCCGTTAGTGAGCCACTATCAATAAACAGGCAGCAGGTAACGACCGGGGCAAAAAACCAGCGCTCGGATAATGCCTTCTTCTTTATGAGCCTGTCAGGAGGCGGCACACGGGCTGCTGCACTGTCCTACGGTGTCCTGCAAGAACTCAGGGACACGCACTATACAAACAACGGGGAGGAAAAACGTCTGCTCGATGAGGTTGACTACATAAGTTCTGTGTCCGGCGGCAGCTTCACTGCTGCCTACTATGGTCTCTATGGTGACCGCATATTTGAAGATTACGAGACGGTTTTCCTGCGCCAGAATGTCCAGAAAACCCTGATTGGCAGTATCCTCAACCCGTTTAACTGGTTGCGTGCGGTGTTCAAGGGCTTCAGTCGGACAGAGTTGGCCATTGATTATTACGACAAGACCATTTTTCATGGCGGCACCTTCAATGACATTGCTGAAAGGGACGGCCCTTACCTCGAGATTAATGCAACCGACCTCGGTATCGGTGCCCGTTTTCCGTTCACACAGGAACGTTTCAACATGCTGTGCTCGGATGTCGGCTCGTTCAAGGTGGCACGCGCCGTCGCTGCTTCATCTGCTGTGCCGGTGGCCTTTGCCCCGATCGCGCTAAGAAACTACGACAGCTGTGACTACTCCGGGCCTGCCTGGCTTGATTCCGACAATGACCACATTAAAGACAACCCGCGGCTCACTGCGCTGGTTGGTTCCTTTAATTCATATAAGGACAAGAAACAGCGCCCCTATATCCATCTGGTCGACGGTGGCATCACCGACAATCTGGGTATCCGTGCGCTCTATGACAGGGTCGAATTGATGGGTGGCGCAAGAAATGCGTCAAGGGCCGCCGCGGACGCCAGGCCGAAGTATCTTGTTATTATCGTCGTCAACGCAGAGACCCGTCCCGCCAACCCGATGGACAGCAGCAGCGATATACCCTCAAGCGTCCAGGTGGTTGACGCAGTCAGCAGCGCACAAATCGGGCGTTATAATATTGAATCATTGTCGCTGCTTGAAGAGGCGTTTAAGCAATGGGCAGCCGAACTCTCCTCACCCGGGCACACGGTACTCCCGTACTTCATAAAACTGGACTTCCAGAGTATTGGCAATGAACAACAACGCGTGTTGTTCAACAATATGGCAACCAGCTTCTCACTGCCGGATGATGAAGTCGACAAGCTCATCGGGGCTGGCCGCGAGCTGTTACGCCAATCGCCGGCGTTCCGGGAATTGCTGCAAATGATCAGGGAAGAAGAAAGAAAACAGGCGGCCAATCAGGAATAGCGCTTGTTATTCGCTGCCTCGATAGATATTCTTGGCGGGATTAGCAGCAGCCGCTTTCAGACCAGGAACCCCGCTCGCGGGGTTCTTGTTTTCCGCGGCCAGCCACAGGCGCACGGCTCCCAAGAGGACAGGAACATGAAAAAGTTGTTTATCGGTAACCTCCCGCCGGACGCCACTGAAGAGTCGGTGCGCGAGATGTTTTCCGCGTTTGGCACCGTGCGTT